>PHDR01000280.1 GCA_002841035.1 Bacteroidetes bacterium HGW-Bacteroidetes-12
CAAAGGAGAAACCTTAATAGATACTGTAAACAACATTCTTTCAATGAAAGTTGATATGGTAGTGATGCGACACCCAAACCCAGGAGCTGCTTATTTTTTATCTCAACACGTTGATGCAAAAATTATAAATGCAGGTGATGGTGCTCACGAACATCCTACACAGGCATTATTAGACGGCTACTCCATTAGAGAAAAATATGGAGATTTAAAAGGTAAAAAAATAATAATTGTAGGCGATGTTATTCATTCGAGAGTGGCTTTATCGAACATCTTTTGCCTACAAAAAATGGGAGCAATAGTTAAAGTTTGTGGTCCTTTAACACTTATGCCAAAATACATTTCATCGTTAGGTGTTGATGTAATAACAAATCTAAAAGACGCTTTAGAGTGGTGTGATGTGGCCATGATGCTTCGAATTCAGTTAGAACGACAAAACATAAAATACTTTCCTTCTATTAGAGAATATACCCTGTTATATGGGTTGGATAAGGCATTACTAGATAGTTTATCTAAGAAAATAACCATCATGCACCCAGGTCCAATAAACAGAGGCGTAGAAATTTCGTCAGATGTAGCTGACAGCAATCAATCCATTATTTTAAACCAGGTTGAAAATGGTGTTGCAATAAGAATGGCAGTGCTTTATTTATTAGCTGGGCGGATTGATGTGTGAATGTGTGAATGTGTGAATAATTTAATCTTATAAACTAATAATCTTATAAACTAATAATCTTATAAACTAATAATCTTATAAACTAATAATCTTATAAACTATTAAACATATACAATGAAAGCAACAATTAAAACAGAAAAAGGAGACATGACCGTAGAATTTTATGAAAAAGATGCTCCAAAAACAGTTGAAAATTTTACAACATTAGCAAAAAAAGGATATTACGATGGACTTAATTTTCACAGAGTGCTTCCTGATTTTGTAATTCAGGGAGGTTGCCCAGATGGTACGGGTGCTGGCGGACCAGGTTATTCTATCGATTGTGAATTAGATGGCGAAAACCAATATCATGATAGAGGGGTATTGTCTATGGCACACGCAGGAAGAAACACTGGTGGTTCGCAATTTTTTATTTGCCACAGCAGAAACAACACATCACACCTCGACAGAAACCACACTTGTTTTGGTAAAGTAGTGGACGGGTTAGATGTTATTGACGAAATCCGTCAAGGAGATAAAATCTTAAAAATAGAAATTTTGTAAATCTATCATTCTTTCTTTTTAAGCCAAATGTTAAAAAAATTGTTTCAAAAAAGGGTTTATAACGAAGCACCTCATCATTTTTAAAAAAAAGGTAAGAATACACGATTTTAAACAATGAGAACCATACTGACCAATAACTTTTTAAACACCTATATTTCATTACTAGATATAGATATAAAATCGGCATTTGGTGAAGTAAAGAAACAAGAATGGACAGTTGATAACTTTAGGTTCTATACAGCAGTTTCGGTAATGTCGTCCTCACGTATCGAAGGCGAACAGTTGGAGATAGATAGTTATGTGAAGCATAAAACACTTGACATAGAATACCTGCCCAACCTTACCGAAAAACCTAATGATTTGTACTTGGCTTACGAATTTGCAAGGGATAATACATTATCGCTAGAAAACTTTTTTAAAGCTCATACCATAGCAACTACTAATTTACTACCTGCTTCACAAAGAGGCTTAGTACGAACAGGCAATATGGTAATTATGGAGCAGCAAACAAATCGCATTCAATATGAAGCGGCTTTATCAAGTATTGTTAAGAGAGAATTTGAGCATTTTTGGAATGAATTATCCGACCTGATTAATACTACTTTAAGCGAAAATGATATTTTTTATTACGCAGCCCTTATTCACCTTGTATTTGTTAAAATACATCCATTTAACGATGGGAATGGACGTATTGCCCGTTTGTTAGAAAAATGGTTTTTGGCAACCAAACTTGGCGAAAAAGCTTGGTACATTGGTAGCGAATATTATTACTATCAGAATTTACAAGCATATTACAATAATTTGGCAAGAATTGGATTGTATTACGATGAATTGAATTACGAAAAGGGACTACCTTTTTTACTAATGTTGCCAAACGCATTAATCACAAAGAAATAACAGATAAAATAAAAAATAGTTATACGATGCCCAAAACACAAACACAAACCCTTGTTGAAACCCTTGAATTAACAAGAGAATTAACAAAATATTACCTCACTAACTTAAAAGGAAAAGACGAACACAAAGTTTTTGAAATTGAAGGTAAAAAACTAAACAGCATTAGCTGGTTAATTGCACACATTACTGTTTCAGAAAATTGGCTATTACTAGTTTGCACTGGTGGCGAAAAAATTTCAATACCTTGGGCAAGACAATATGGATTAGGAAGCGAACCACCAAAAAAAGAAGACGCTCCTTCGTTTGAAGAAATGTTGGAGATGTTTAAATTAGTACACCAAAAAGCAATAAACCACATTAGCAAATTAACAGACGAAGATTTAGCAAAACCAACCACCAACGGAACTAATTTTGGCGGTGAAGATAGTGTAGGAGCTATTATAAAACATGCTATCCGACACGAATGTGCTCATGCTGGGCATTTAGGTTGGTTGTGCAAATTGTTTGATGTGAAAACTGTATAAATTAGTAAATGTGTGGACGTGTGGATGTTTCATTCTGAACGAAATTTTACAAACTGAGGCACGAAGTTTAATAAAATGAAGTGAAGAATCTATAATGTCTATTGTTTATTACTTATTGCCTTTTAACTTTCTAACCTCCTAAACTCTATATACCTTATAAACTTTCTAAACAATCTAAATCTTATGAAACAACTCTCTTTCTTACTTTCATTTTTTATTGTTACATCACTTTTTTCTCAAGAAAAATATCAAGGATTATTATGGGAAATTTCTGGAAATGGAACACAAAAAAAATCATACATCTATGGAAATATGCACGTTAGCGGCAGAATTGCTTTTCATTTAGGCGAAGAGTTTTTTAATGCCATTAAAAGTGTTGATGCTATTGCATTAGAATCGAACCCAATTATGTGGTTAGACGAAATTTTAGGCTCAGAATATGCCAACAATTACTTAGGAAATTACGCCATAAGCAATCAACAATATAAAGGTTTTTATCAAGAAGTTTTTAAATTAAAAAAAATTGATAATCAAGCACTGGCAAACGAAATTTCGGCCGACCATTATTTAGCCAATTGGTTGCTTTATAGAGAAAACAAAGCCAATTCCGATTTTGAAGAAGAAACCTTTTTAGATATGTTTATCTATCAAGCGGCAAGCAAAAACAACAAACCCATTTATAGTTTAGAAAATTTTGAGAAAACAAACCTACTTTCAAAATTAGCACTTCTGCCCGACCTTGAAGAAAAAGAAATGCCCGATTGGCTAAAAAAAATGACAAAAGAAAAATCGAGTTATGATTTAATTTTAGATGCCTATCGAGCACAAGATTTGGATATGATAGATTCGATTCAATCGGCTCTTTCTTCCGATACCTATTTAAAATATATGTTGTTTGATAGAAATGTGATAATGGCAAACTATATTGATTCTATTATTAAAACAAACACAAGTTTATTTATAGGGATTGGAGCAGCTCATTTACCTAAAAATAAAGGAGTTATAAACTTGTTAAGACAAAAAGGTTATACGGTTAAAGCACTTCCTGTAACCATTTCAAAAAAATCGAAAGAAGATATAGAAAACTTTCATAAAAAGAAAAAACAATTGCCTTATAACAACACTTTTAACACCGAATTTTTTGCATTAAGTGTGCCAGGAAAAATGTATGAAACACCATCATTAAACCATCAACGCCTATTTTTTTCGCCAGAGCTAACCAACGGTTCTTCATTTATGATTAATCAAATTAGTACCTATCATTA
>PHDR01000281.1 GCA_002841035.1 Bacteroidetes bacterium HGW-Bacteroidetes-12
CCATAACTCCAGCCAAAAATACCAATTCTGCTGCCATCAATATAGGGCAAGGTGGCTAAATATTTTGCTGCAGCAATTTGATCTTCAATTTCATATTTGCCTAGTTGTTTGTAGGTTATTTTTTTAAAATCTGCTCCTCTTGCTCCTGTGCCTCTATTATCAACACAAACAACCAAATAGCCCTTGCTTGCTAAATGTTGAAACCAAAAATAATTGGAACTTCCCCAACTGTCTTCCACCATTTGAGAGCCTGGTCCGCCATACACAAACATAAAAACAGGGTATTTTTTTGTTTCATCAAAATGTTGAGGTTTTATGGTGTAAGCGTTTAGCGTTACGTTATTTACATTGATAGTAAAAAACTCTTTTTTAGAAAGGTTAGTTTCGTTCATTCTGTCCAAAAGTGGTTTGTTATCTTGAAGCACTCTAATTTGCTTGGCATTTTTATTGTTTAATGTAATGAAAAGAGGTGTATTGGCATCGGAATGGTAGTTTATAAAATAATCGAAAGTTGCACTAAAATCGGCACTGTTGTTGCCTTTTTTTGTGCTAAGTTGTTTTTTGCTTTTCCCATCTAATTTAATGCTATAAACTTGCCTATCCAACGGAGAAATTTCGGCAGATTGGTAATAAACCAAGCCTGATTTTTCATTTACGCCATAAAAATCGGTAACATCATAATTCCCTTTGGTAAGTTGATTAATTAATTTTCCGTTTGTATCGTATAAGTAGAGGTGGTTGTATCCATCTTTTTCGCTGGTTATAATAAATTGATTTTTGGTGGAAAGAAATTGTGTTTTTGGCACTTCCACATATTTTTCGTTTTCTTCTTTGTAAATAATTGTTCCTTTTCCGTTTTCTGCATTGGTAAGTTGAATAATTAGTTTGTTTTGATGACGATTTAGGGTTTGAATTGCCAAATTTTTGGAATCGTTGCTCCAATTTATTCTCGATATGTATTCATATTTTTCTATAATTTCTGTTGGAACGGTTTTGTTTTCTTGCAAATGGTAGATAAACACGGCTACTTTTGAGTTTTCTTCACCCGCTTTTGGGTATTTAAAACGAATTTCTTCGGGATATAAATCTTCATACATTTTCATGCTCCATTCTTTCACATTGGTTTCGTCAAAACGAAAGTAAGCAATTTTTTTTCCATCGGGCGACCATTCAAAAGCTCTAACTAGCTCTAATTCTTCTTCATACACCCAATCGGAAGCTCCATTAATTATTTCATTTTTTTTTCCATCAAACGTGAGTTGGGTTTGTTTTCCAGAAATTAAATCGACATAAAACAAGTTATTTTCTTTCACAAAAGCTACTTGATTGGCTTGAGGTGAAAATGTAGCGTACATTATTTTTTCACCATCGGCAAGTTGCGTTATTGCTTTGGTTGCGAAATCATAAACATAATAATTAGCCTTAGATGAATGCCTGTAAATAGACTCCATTTCGGAAGCAATGAGCAGCTTTTGTTCATCGGAACTAAATTCGTAATCATCTATACTAAACGACTGATTATTAAACATTAAATCAGATGATTTAACCAACACTTCGCTTTTTGTTTTGTCAGCATAATTATATTTAACAATATCAATACCTTCTTTTGAGCGTTCTAAAACGGTATAGTTAATCCCATTATTCATAGAACGAAAGCCTCCCACCGAGCGTGCCGAAAAGGTATAGTTTTGCCAAATATCTTCTAAGGTAACGTTTTTTTTGTTTTGGGCAATTAATGATGATGTTAGTAACAGAAATAAAAATAATTTTATAATTCTCATTTTAGTGTGATTTTTTAGCCCACGAATTTAAAGAAATTGTTGGATAAAATAGAAATTCTCTTTTTTTAGTGTAAAAATTTAAAAACAAACAGTAAGAATAGTATTTTTTTAAACATCAATAAAATTGATTTTAAACAAAAAAAATATAGTTGAACACGTAAGAAAATAAATTTTTTTGTTTTATTTATAAAAAGTTCGGTTGCAATTTTGGGGTATTATAAATCTCTAAAATAAAAAATTATGAAATCAACAAACAAACCAATTAAAAAAAATCCAACATCAAATTTATTGAAAAAAATCAGTAAAAGATTTTTGGTAGTAATAGCCAGCTGTTTAATAACAAGTATTGGTTATGCTCAATGCACAGCTTCCTTTACTGCCGTAGATAATGGTAATGGAAATTATACGTTTACGAATATTTCAACTGGAACTACGGCAAACACGAATTATAGTTGGAATATTGTTAACCCATTCATATCATTAGGAAACTCATCTACTTCTTTTAATTATACATTTATGAATGGCACTTATTTGATTATTTTGTCAATTGAAGATTCGGCAGCAGGTTGTTACAATTCAAACTCACAATCTATTACCGTAACATCTGGAGTGAGTTGTACCGCTTCTGCTGGTTTTACATTTGCAAATGACACAAATGGGATTGTAAACTTTACTTCTACATCTACTGGTAACTTCAATACTGAATTATGGATATTTGGTGATGGGACGAATGGAATAGGAACAAATCCTACACATACCTACGCTGCAAATGGCACTTATGGAGTATGTTTGGTTGTTAGCGACTCTCTATTTAGCACTTGTTTTGACACATTATGTTCAACTGTCGTTATATCAAATGTTACATCAGCTCCTTGCAATATTACTGCTGGATATAGCTATGTAGATAACGGTAATGGAAATTTTTCATTTTCAAACAATTCAATAAATGCACAATTTTATAGTTGGAATTTTGGTGATGGAAATTTTTCGTCTTCAACTAATCCATCGCATACTTTTGCTGCAAATGGAACTTATACCGTTGTTTTATTAGCCTATGATTCTGCTTCAAATTTAACTTGCTTCGATTATAGTTTTCAAACAATAATAGTAACTGGAGTTGTTTCTGGTCCAAGCTGTAATGCAGGATATAGTATGTATTTAGATTCCTTAACAAATAATGTTATAGTTGTAAATAGCTCAACAGGCACTAACTTATCTTATTTCTGGAGTTTTGGCGATGGAAACACTTCTACACTTGCATTTCCTTCATATACTTACACTACTCCTGGTCCTTTTTATTTATGTCTAACAGTAACTGACTCCAACAATAGTTGCACAAGTACTTATTGTGATTCTATTGGTTCTAATGGAATTGTGTTAAAACAAACAGGGTTTACTATTAATGTGCAATCTCCAATTGCAACAAGCATTACCGAAAATAACTCTTCCATTTCTGAATTAAAAACCTATCCGAATCCATTTAATGAAACCGTGTTTATTGAACTAACATTGTCCGAAAATACGAATGTGGAAACCTATGTTACCAATTTATTAGGAACAACAGTTGGTGTTATTAATAATGAATTAATGCCTAGTGGATTGCATAAATTACAATGGAATGCCCATAATTTAGCTAACGGTATTTATCTTTTAAACATCAAAACAGGTACTGATTTTCAGGTAAAAAAATTGGTACTGAATAAATAAAAAGCAAAGAAATAACTATTTCCAAAAAGGAGGAGCAAATTATTTTGTTCCTCCTTTTATTTTACCCCTAAGCCAGTTGTTGTAATTGATAATATCAGATTCAGTTTGATTGTTGTTTAAGTGTTTTTGCTCAAATGCAACTACTTCTTCCTTAATTTCTTTGCTGTTTAAGTGTTCTAATTTTTCTATTAGTTCAACAAAATCAACATCTCTATCAATAGTATTTTGCTGAGTAGCAATGAAATCTTTTTTGATGTTTTTTAGCTGGTAATCAAACAAATCAATGTCGTTTAATTCATAAATTGTCATTAGCTCAACGATGCTTATTTTAAACTGAAGAACCCTATCTAAGTTTTTGAAATCGGCTTGTTG
>PHDR01000282.1 GCA_002841035.1 Bacteroidetes bacterium HGW-Bacteroidetes-12
GAAAAGGAAAATCAATAAAGTCAATATATTTTTGTTTATAATAAACTATTGGTTTCAATTCTTCATTTGTTTTAAGTTCTGATAGAATGTCGTTCATATTATGAGGATAGTAAAGTTTACCTTCATGTTTTTTAGCCATAAGATATAGAATGTGATGGTCGTCTTGCAATTGTGTTCCTTCAGCAACGAGAGATTTAATTATAAAAGTTCCTGTTTTTACAAAATTTTCTTTACCCAAAGATGCTTTAGCTTTATATCTGTATGTTCCGCTTGGTAGTGTGCCAAGTGATAAGACATAGTGTTGAGCTGATGGTGTAAATTGAAATTTATATTCTTTATTATTTGAATCTGTAATTACTATTCCAACATCAACATTATTAACTGCTTCATAAGTTTTATTATATAATTCTGCACCAATAATTATTCTTTCATTCTCATATAATTTATTAGAAATATTAATACGAAATCTATCTTTCAATTCTCTTACAGCAAGGAATTGTGCGAGTTTATTAATTAATTCATTAAAAGCCTCATGATTTTGCTCTAAATGGTAATTCTTCAATTTCCAACGCCAAATACCCTCACCTATTATAAAAGCTCTTGGCAATCGCATATCCTCATTAAATGCTATTAAAGGCATAGAAGTGTTAACCATTCCAATACGCTGAGTAAATAGTGAACTGACAAAAATAGATTGTTTATAATCACCATAAGGAACATTAAGAGGAGGAAAACTCTCAAGCAATTTTTTAGAATATTCTGATAAAGAAAATAATGTAAAATCATTTTTATATGTAGGATATGCTTCATTTATTGTTGAATTCTTTTTTATTATTTCTAAACCCTGTTTTAATGAATTAAAACGCGGATAATTGCTGTTCGGCGTGAGGATATATAAAATAGGAAGTGTATAGGAAGCGAGGGTTTCGCTTAAAGCGAAGCCCTCGCTTTTGAGCGATGGGATTTGATGAAGAATAAGCAGATTATAACTATCTATTTTACCGTTAAACTCCGATATTAATTTTTCTTCTATATCATAATTTCTACTTGTTTCTAATGCAGATTTAATTGCAGATATATCCGGATGTGGAGCATCAGCAAGTATTAAAATCTTTTGTTTGTCGTCTAAAACTTCAATATAAATATCTGCAATATTATTCTTATATGTAATTTCATCATCAAGTTTTGTCAAAACTAATTGATAATGTTGTATTCCTTTGTTTTCGGCTTTAAGTTTAAAATCAATATTCTTAGAAAAAATATCAGAATCTATTTTGACTTGTTTGCTACTAATAACTTTGCCTTTATGCAATAAAGAAGCAGTAATACTACTTCCTTTGCAATGGTTAGCATTAATAATTGCTTCAAGGGGGAATATGTTTCCTGAGTATGCAATTGAATTATGGTTTGTTTTTAAAATATACAAATCCCGTCTAATAGTAGTATCGCCAAGAGCAACAATATAGAATGGAAATGTAAAATTATCAGAAGCATACAATGGATTTGTGCCTCTGTTGTATAAACCATCAGTAAAAAGAATTAGAGACATACGGCTATGTAGAGACACACGGCTATGTGGAGACACACGGCTATGTGGAGACACACGGCCGTGTGTCTCTACAAGATTTACGTTTTCAAGGCGTTGTGAAATGCCGTCAAAGAGAGCAGATATATTTGTTGTTTGAGCATAGAAAGTGAGGGTTTCGCTTAAAGCGAAGCCCTCGCTATCGCCATTAAAGCGAAGTCCTCGCCATGTTTTCAAACTATCACCAAAGATAAAAGGAATTAATTTATAATCTTCGGATAATTGTTCGTATAAGTGCTTTACTTCATCAAGATATGTTGTTTTATAATAAGTAGAATCTTTTGTTAGAATGATAGATTCGCTATTGTCGTGAGCAAAGATAATTATAGGTTTATCATATTCTTTAATATTTGATTTAACTAAAGGTGAAAGAAGGAGGAATGCCAACAAACTAACAAGAACAAAGCGAAATACTGCTAAAATTCTAACTAGCATCCTGGAAAACTGACGGGTTAACCCGTCAGTTTTTTTATGATATAAAGCCAAAGAATAAATTATCCCAAGTATAATACAAAAAGGCACAAACCATAAAGGATATTCTGTAACAATTCCAAAGTTCATATAAATTTTTTTGTAAAAATATTGTTAAATTGTTAATCATGGGACATGTCCCCTTGCCGTATTCCCTCTTTTCAACAAGCGTCCGTAATCCTTTGTTGATGGGGATTTGAAGGCTGATGCTAAGCGAACTTTTCGAAAATTTTAAACTTTCGGAAAGTTATCAGTTCTGCTTACGCAAGAATGACGGAATATTGATTTTATTTGTAAAAATTCATTTCATCAATATATTTGTACACTGATGGATGTAATAAATATCGTATATCTTTATTTTCTTTTATTGCCTGACGTATAAAACTTGCTGAAATTTCAATCAATGGTGCATTAATAAGATTTACATTAGGATGTGATGCGAAGTGTAAATTTTTGCTATTAGGACGAGGATATACGTATATGGCATAGTTTTTTATAATTTGCTCATAATTTTTCCACTTATCAAAATATTGCAAATTGTCTTCTCCCATAATTAAACAAAATTTCTGCTTTGGATATTTATCTTCTAAATATACCAATGTGTTAATTGTGTATGAAGGCTTTGGGAGAGCAAACTCAATATTGGAAGCTTTAAAATTTGGATTATCGTCAATAGCAATTTTCACTAATGCTAATCTGTGATGGTCTTCAAGCAAATTTGCCTTTTTCTTTAGAGGGTTTTGAGGGGAAATAACAAACCATATTTTATCCAAATCTGAGTATTCCAAAAGATGGTTAGCAATAATCAAATGTCCAATATGAATTGGATTAAATGAGCCAAAATATAAACCTGTCTTATTCATATATTAATAATTTTCCCACTCCTTAAATGCAGCAAGCGTTCACGCTTGCTGTTGTGTTGTCCTTTAAATGCAGCAAGCGTCCACGCTTGCTGTTGTGCTATCTATCAATAAACTATTTGTCCTCATCGCAATAACAGATTTATTAGTTTTTAGCCAGTAAATTCTTGTACAATTTTAGTAGTTTCTTCTATTGCTTTTTCAAGATCATCGTTAATTATAATTCTATCAAATTGTTTAGCATAAGAAATTTCTTCTTTTGCCTTAGAAATACGTTTTTTCAAACTTTCTATTGTTTCTGTTTCCCGAAGAAGAAGTCTTTCTTTAAGAATCTCAATAGATGGAGGCATAATAAATATAGATAGGCTTTCCTTTGGATAAACTTTTTTAATATTTAAACCTCCAATTACATCTATATCAAATACAACAGACTTGTTGGTCTTCCATATCCTTTCTACTTCTGAAAATAGAGTGCCATAATAATTGTCGTGATAAACTTCTTCCCATTCTAAAAATTCTTTATTTTTAATTTTCTGTCTAAAATCTTCAGGAGATAAAAAATAATAATCAATACCGTGTTTTTCATTATTGCGAAGAGGTCTGCTACAAGCAGATATTGAAAACCCCAGAGGCAAATTCTTTTCTAATAATGCATGAATAATTGTTGTTTTGCCAGCTCCCGATGGTGCAGAGAATATTATTAATTTTTCTTTCATGTGTTTATATAATTAACTGAAGTTTCGCACTTGAATGCGTTAAGTGTAATGCGATAATTATGAACACTTTGCACGCATTTATTGCTTTAGGTTTGGTGTTATTTGGTGCTTTAGTGCTTTGGTGGCGAAAAAAACATGCCACCAAAACACCAAAACGCCAAATTTCACCAAAATATTATAATTACAAAAATGGAAACTATATTTAATTCATT
>PHDR01000283.1 GCA_002841035.1 Bacteroidetes bacterium HGW-Bacteroidetes-12
ATAAACCATGGGTAAAAGAAAATACTCCAACTCGAAGAGCCGTTCCATATACACATGTAAGAGAACAAGATGTGATGTGGCATAGAAGAATATGGAGAGAGATAGATTTGAGAGAGAAAATCAATCATCCTCTGTATTTTCCCATAAAACCTATTCAGGATAGAAAAAGTTTATTTGATGTTATTAAGCAAGGTGTATTAGAGGGAACAATAACTGCGTACGATGATATTGATGATGAATTTACAGTTCAATTAACAATTTCTCAAGCAGTAGCAAAAATGGGAGACACCATTCGATCATTTCAAGAAGATGAATTCGGAGATCCAACTATTGAAACTAATTTATATAATGAATTAACATCGCAAGATGTTGTAAAGTATTATTTAAAAGAAGATTGGTTTTTTGATAGAGAGCGCTCTATAATGGATGTGCGTATTATGGGGATTTCTCCGTTTAAGGTAGCATTAGATGAAAATGGAGGGTTTAAAGGGATTCAACCGTTGTTTTGGATTTATTTTCCTGAAGCACGCTATATTTTTGCTAATTATGATGTATTTAACAGACAGAATGATGCAGAACGTAGGACTTTTGAAGATATTTTTTGGAAAAGAATGTTTAATAGTTACATAGTTAAACGATCAAATGTATATGATAGAGGGTTAAAAGAATATAAACTTGGAATAGATTTACTGTTAGAAGCAGATCAAATTAAAGAAGAAATTTTTAATATGGAACACGATGTGTGGCATTTCTAAGAATATTCTCCTAATAAAAAAAGGATGTTGAATTTCAACATCCTTTTTTTATGCTCAATACACATAGATTTTCGGGAATTTTGACGAATTTATTTTTTTCCCTTTACCAAGGCAAAATTTTCAAGCATAGCCATAGCTACGGTTTAAAATTTTAACGCAGATAAAGGGAAAAAGAAAGAGTGAAAAAACCGAAAATCTATGTGTGTTGAGTATATGCCTTATTTTTTTAAGTGATTTATTAGTTTAATAATTGCCTTTCCTCTGTGGCTGATGTTATTTTTTTCTGTCATGCTCATCTCAGAAAAAGTTTTACCATACCCTTTAGGTTTAAAAATGGGGTCGTAGCCAAAACCTTCCGAACCACTTTTCTCTTTTGTAATCTCTCCTTCAACAATTCCTTCAAAACAAGTTAGTTTTCCATCAATAATTAGAGCAATAACAGTTTTAAAACGTGCATTTCTGTTTGATTTATCTTTCAGTTGAGATAATACTTTTTCCATGTTATCTTCATTCGATTTCTGCTCTCCAGCATAACGAGCCGAATAGACACCTGGCTCGCCATTTAACGCATCGATTTCAAGACCTGTATCATCAGCAAAACAATTGTAACCATATTTTTCATAAACATATTGGGCTTTCTGAATGGCATTACCCTTAATGGTGTTAGAAGTTTCAGGAATTTCTTCAATGCAACCGATAGCTGATAAGCTCAACAATTCAATAACTGAGGGATTGTTTAACAAATGTTTTATTTCCTTAATTTTATTGCTGTTATTTGTAGCGAAAACCAGTTTTATCATGTTGAAAATTCCTTTTAATATACCTTTTATTTCAGGCAACGAAATTACTACCATTAATGAGGTAATTCAAGAAAAAGTATTTTCATCACCCGGAAAATTTGCCAAAAAATGTGAACAAGAGTTGTCAAAAATTACGAATTGTTCGGATATCCGACTAACAACCAGTTGCACTTCCGCACTAGAATTAGCGGCTTTAGCTATTGATTTAAAGGCTGGTGACGAAGTTATTTTGCCTTCGTTTACCTTTGTTTCCTCAGCCAATGCTTTTGCTCTTAGGGGAGCTAAATTGGTTTTTGTAGATATCAATCCTAAAACCATGTGTTTGGATGAAACATTATTGGAGAAAGCGATTACTACAAGAACTAAAGCTGTTGTTTTAGTTCACTATGCAGGATTAACTGAAAACATTGAAAGAGTGGTTGAATTTTGTAAAACGCATAACATCTTTTTAATTGAAGATGCTGCACAAAGTATTGATTCATATTACAACAATCAACATTTAGGGACATTTGGTGACTTGGGTTGTTTTAGCTTTCACGACACCAAAAACATTCATTGTGGAGAGGGAGGAGCAATACTTATTAATAATAAAAGTTTATTAGAAAAAGTTGATATTATTTTGGAAAAAGGCACCAATCGAGCAGCTTTTTTAGCGGGAGAAATTGATAATTACACTTGGCAAAGTTTGGGTTCTAGTTATGGATTGAGTGAAATAAATGCCGCTTTTTTATTCGCACAACTGCAAGAATTAAAGACCGTAACAAAAAAACGTAAAGCACTATACTCATTATATCAAAACCAGCTTCAACCACTCAAAGAAAAGGGATTAATTGATTTTCCAAAAACAGCCAACAACCATAATGCCCATATTTTTTTCATAAAAACAAAAGACCTAGTTTTTCGGAATAAATTAATAACTCATTTAGAATCAAACGGGATTTCAGCTTATTTTCATTATTCGCCATTACATTTAAGCGAAATGGGAAAACAATATCATTATGTTAACTCTGGAAAGGATTTTAGTAAGGAAGAAAGTGAAAAATTGGTGAGGTTGCCTTTGTTTTATGGGTCAACAGAAAGTGATGTTGAGTTGGTGTGTGATGGTGTTAAACAGTTTTTTTCAGCATAAATCTTGGTAGTATTTTAGTATCTTTGGTGTGAGAAAGTAATTAAATATTTTGCCACCAAGGCACTAAACCACTAAGAAACACAAAATTAATTGTAAAAATGATTATTTACTTTTATAAACATTGTGCCTTTGTGACTTAGTGGCAGAAAAAACTATTAAGTACTGATGAAAAAATAAAAAAAGCTTACTACTAAAACACTAAGGAACACAAAGAATGTTTGAACCGATAACACAAGAAGAAGAACTAATTGGGAAGGCAATTGTTAATGCTGCTTATAAAGTTCATAAACAATTAGGTCCTGGTTTATTGGAAAGAGTTTACGAGGTATGTATTTGTCATGTTTTGGTTGAGGAAGGTTATTTTGTTAAACGACAAATGGATATACCCATATCATTTGAAGGAATTGTGTTTGATGAAGGACTAAGGTTGGATGTGTTGGTAAACGACTTAGTAGTAGTTGAATTAAAAGCATTAGAGACTGTTAATCCTGTTTGGGAAGCACAATTGCTGAGTCACTTAAAACTAACAGGCAAACGACTTGGGTTTTTAATCAATTTTAATGTACCTTTAATTAAAAATGGAATAAAAAGAATGGTTATTTAATTTTTTTAATAAAAAATGTGCCACTAAGGCTCAAAGTCATAAAGAAGCACAAAGAAATAATTGTGAAACTTCGAGCCTTAGTGTCTTTGTGGCAAATAAAAAAAAATGAAAACACGCACACAATTTATAGACGAAAATGCCCACTTGTTTTGGTACATCCGAAAAGACAAGTTACACGCAATAAGTGATGAAGTGTTGGTGGAGTTTATTTTAAGCTATGCCGATTTACCTCAAATTAAGGAATTAATTGATATTGTGGGCGAAAAAAAAGTGGCTAAAATTGTAGAAAACAACATCATTAAAGTTAAAAAAAATCAACGACAAAATTATAGATTATCTACCTTAAACATGTTTGGAAAATATTTTGAATCAAAAGGTTTACTTAAATATTCTTAGTAAAAGTCAGCTTGACTTATTGCCACTCATTAAGCAATACAAATCCGACTATTATTTAGTTGGCGGTACAGCTATTGCCCTTTTAATAGGACATAGAGAATCCATCGATTTTGATTTATTTACCTTTAAAAACAAAAATCAGTTG
>PHDR01000284.1 GCA_002841035.1 Bacteroidetes bacterium HGW-Bacteroidetes-12
ACACGGTTACCGTTTTTGTAAACCCTGTGGGAGTTAGCGAGTTAATTAATAAAAACAACGTGCGGCTCTATCCTAATCCAACAACAGGAGAAATAACATTGGAAATGGATGGTGGTGAAAGTAACGAGTGGCGAATAACTGTTTCAGATTTGCAAGGAAGAACAGTAGTTGAAAAATTGTTTAACAGCAACAAAATTAATTTAAAATTAGCACTTGATAATGGAGTATATGTGGTGCGAATAACCAACAAAAACAGAAACGAAAAAGTGATAAAAAAATTAATAATTAATCGCTAACCGTCATTGCGAAGCCTATCCTTACCGTCATTGCGAGGTATTGGGAAGGCAGAAGGGTTGGCACCGAAGCAATCTGTCAAAACGATTAGGCAGATTGCTTCTTGGAGTTTACCCTGAGTAAACCGAAGGGTTGCACACTCCACTCGCAATGACGGTGACGAAGGGCGTTTCGTTCGCAATGACGGAAGTGAGGAGAGTATATTATTTTGTTGTTAAAGATAAAGAAGGGAAACCTATTTATAATGAAAAAATAGTGAAAGAATAAAAATTAGTTATTTCGAGAGAAATTTTGAAGTAAATTAGTTGCAAATATTAAATTTATAAGTAAGTTTGCACCCCTTTAATAATTAAAAAACACTAAGGAATGATAATTATACCAATAAAAGATGGCGAGAACATCGAAAGAGCATTAAAAAGATACAAAAAAAAGTTTGAAAGAACTGGTGCTATTAAAGAATTAAGAAGAAGAAAAGAATTTGAAAAACCTTCTATTACCAACAGACAGCAAAAAATAAAAGCTGTTTATGTTGAAAAACTTAGAAAAGCAGAAGAGTAATTTTTTAAATCCTTTTTAAAAATATAATTTAGCCTACGTTTGAAAAAAACATAGGCTATTTTTGTTTCTTATGTATTATGGCATCAAAATTTGTAGATAAAATACTTCAAATCAGCATCGTTAATAAAACATTGCTCTGGTCAAAAAGGATTGTTTTGCCAGGTTTTGATGGCGTCCCACTTTTTGATGTAGTTTCTTTCTTATTAAAAGGATTACAAGAAAGCTCATTAACAACAAGAGCGTCTTCGTTGGCTTTTCGGTTTTTTTTGGCTCTTTTTCCAGCAATAATTTTCCTATTATCACTGCTCCCATACATTCCTTTAGATGAGTTTTACTTCAATTTATTAATTATTTTAGATGAGTTTTTGCCTGACGAAGCTTTTAAAATGGCAGCAAGTACACTTGATGATTTGTTAAATAAAAAGCATGACACACTGTTGTCATTAGGTTTTATATTCGCTATTTATTTTGCTAGCGATGGGGTAAATGCAATGATTTTAGAATTTAATCATTCTTATCATTCCATTAAAAAAGAAGTTGGTTTTTTTAAGCAACGAGCTATTTCTTTTTTATTATTGGGAATATTAACATTGTTGATGGTAGTAGCTATTTTTTTAATGGTTTTTTATAAAGTAATCATCAATTATTTAATTTCAAATGATTGGGTTTCTTCCGGCATTTCTTTGGGAACATTAGCTGTAATTAAAATGCTTGCACTATTAATTGTATTCTTTACAGGAATTTCATCTATTTATTATTTTGGAAATTTACAAGGTGGTAAATTTAAGTTTATATCTGCTGGATCTACTTTAGCCACAGGGTTAATGATTCTTCTTTCAGCAGGATTTGCTTACTATGTAAATAATTTCGCCACTTATAATAAAGTGTATGGTTCTATTGGAACATTAATTGTAGTTTTATTGTGGTTATATTTTAATTCATTAGTTTTGTTGATTGGTTATGAGTTAAATGCAAGTATTGCTCATGCCAAAGATGAAAAAAATAAACGTGATGATGAGTTGCAATTAAAACTCAGAGGAGAAGAGGTAAACTAAGATTTACGAATTACGATTAATTAAAACAATAAATATCTATATATGAAAAAAATAATATTAATTATTTTAACGATAGTGTCAGTTCAACTAGCTGAGGCACAAATGACAATTAGTGGAACAACATTGCCCAAAAAAGTTATGGTTGGAGAAACAACTTTGGAACTCAATGGTGGTGGAGTACGTTCAAAATATTGGATGGATATGTATGTGGCGGGCTTGTATTTGAAAACAAAATCTAAAGATGCAAAAAAAATTATTAATGAAAACGAATATGCTTCTATTAAAATACAAATTGTGTCTTCACTTATTACGAGTGAAAAAATGATTGCAGCAGTAAAAGAAGGTTTTGATAATTCTACACACAAAAATACAGCGGCTATTCAAAAAGAAATAGATATGTTTATCTCTGCTTTTAAAGATGAAATTAAAAAAGGAGATATATTCGATATTTTTTATGTGCCAAGTAAATCTACCACTATGGTTATGAAAAATGGAAAAGTACAAGCCAAAATTGAAGGCTTTGAATTTAAAAAAGCGTTGTTAGGTATTTGGTTGTCAGATAATCCTGCTGATAAAAAATTGAAAGAAGGTTTGTTGGGAGGAGCTTAACAAAAAAATTATTTTTTTCTGATTTTTCCTTTACCTGAATCGGTACTTACAGTAACGGTTGGAGTTCCATAATAATCAATGTTTCCGATTGATGTAAGTTCTATTAAAAGTGTTTCAGTAGCAGTAATAATAACATCACCTGTTCCAGCATTATTCACATGCACTTTTTTACCTATCAAATCTTTACAAAAATACCATCCAATTCCGCCAGAAAATAAAAATACATTTTCGGCTTTTCCTGTCAATTTAAAATCCGTTGGACCAGTATGAAGGAATATGTCAAGTTTGGCAACATCTAACTGTAAATTCACACTTCCTGTTCCATTTTTAGTCTCAAAAATAAATTCAGGAAGAATTAATGTGTTTGAAGAAGATATATCCCCATGTCCAGTATAATCAATGCTTTTGATGTTAGGAAGTGCTAAATAAACAGTAATTTCATTTTTGTAGCTTCTCAAAAAATTACATTTATTATCGTTTTTTAGTTCAAGTGTATTTCCTTTCTGACGAGCTCTAACATACGGTAATAAATTACTTCCAGCTTCAATGCGAAGCGAAGCAAAGGAGTCTTGAGTAAGTACCAAATCAATGTTGTTTTTAAGAATAATGTGGTTTATTTCGGAAGTGATAGGTCTGGTTTCAGAAACTAATTTACCAGCATTTTTTATACAGCTCGAATCCTTTCCACATGAAAAAAGAAGCAGAAGCAGTAACGGAAATGTTATTTTAAAAAGTTTCATTTAGAAGGAGAATTAAATTTATACCCAATACCAAATTCAATAAAATCGGCAACAGCCCAATGTGTTTTTAATCCTAAATTAAAAAACAGATTTTTGTTGATGTAATATCTCGATGTAATTCTATGATAAATAAAACCGTCACCATCATAAGCTGTTCGTAAATAACCGCCCATTTGAATGAGATAGGATACCTTTCCCACATCAAGTGAATAAAAAACAGACAATCCTGCTCTAACATTATCTGAATTTGAAGTTGTTTTGTTTTCTTCGTCCGAAATCAATTGCTCCAACGATGAATTATAAAACAAATCAGCCGAAAAACCATAAGAAGATTTATTGCTAAACGCTCTTTTAAAACTAAATGAAGTTGTATAAACCATGTATTTAGGACCTTCAACAGGGGGTATTTCTTTAATCCCCACATTCACTAATACAATTTTACTCCAATTTTTCTCTCTTTTTGGTGTTTCGTTGTGAATTAAATCTTTTTTTAAACCAAAATTATAGGCAAACCCTGCGTTTAGAGAAAATATATT
>PHDR01000285.1 GCA_002841035.1 Bacteroidetes bacterium HGW-Bacteroidetes-12
TTTTCATTAGTTGAAAAGAACCATAAGCTCCAACAGGCGATTTTTGTAGTTTATTCGGACTTTCAATTAATAAAATTGCTTGAGCATAAAATGGGTCAACATTATTGTATTGAAAAACATCAATACCTTGCTCAATTGTAGGTATCACTTTTTCAAAATCATAAAAAGACTTTTTTCCCGAAGTCATAAATATTCGAGTGTCTTGAGGATAACCAAAGAAAGTTCTAACACTATCTCTAAAGCCATTTTTGTCGAGGTCTGATTTTTTATTCCAATCATTTACAGCCACCTTTTTTATGATTTGCCTGTTAAATCCAATATTTATTAAAGCAGAATCTTCTTCCATGGTCATTAATGTTCGCCAAAAATTTGGTTGAGGCAATTCATCCCATTTTTCAGTGTAAAGTGCTTGGGTTTGAACAAAACGATAATTATTCGTTTTATTAAAATTCACAGCCTCAATGAGGTTATATGTATAATTATTTTTCTGTCCAAGCAAATAATTACTTAACAGAATAAGAAAAAATAAAGTTGATGTGTTAATTATTTTCATAGTGTTAAATTAATACGAAGAAAAATAAAACTTGTTACCTAAAATGTTCTATTTTAAACACCGTTTTGTTAATATTTTTAAATCATTCATATTCTACAATAATCTATCCATTTTTCTGTTTGTAACGATACTACTTTTTTGAGTAGTTTTGTCTTTTTTTTTTATCAACGGTCAATTACAGCTTTTGAGTTTAAAACACATATATTTCACACTATTTATAGTAACTATTACTAAGTTGGTTTTCTCACAACAAACCGCTTCTGTATATGGAATCATAAAAAACGATAAAGGTATTCCTATTGAAAATGTGAATATTGCTATTGAAGGAGTGGCAGGAGGAATGAAAACAACTTCTGATGGTAAATATGTGATTAATGTTGAAGCAAATAAAAATGTTGTTATCGCTTATTCCTATGTTGGATTAAAGACCATTAAAAAAGTTGTTTTTCTTGAGCCGAATGAAAAATTAGAATTTTCACCTAATATGGAAATTGATGTTGTTGATATGAAAGCATTTGAATTAACCGAAGAGGGAAATCGTTCATCAACATTAACTAAAATTAATCCGAATTTGGCTACTCAAATGGCTGGACCCAATAATTCAATTGAAGCTATACTTAAAACATTTCCAGGCGTAAATTCAAATAATGAGTTAAGCTCTCAATATTCTGTTCGTGGTGGTAATTTTGATGAGAACCTTGTTTATGTGAATGATATAGAAGTATATCGTCCATTTTTAATTCGTTCTGGACAACAAGAAGGGTTGAGTTTTATAAATTCTAAAATGGTTTCTGATGTTCATTTCTCTGCCGGAGGTTTTGAAGCAAAATATGGAGATAAAATGGCTTCTGTTTTGGATGTGAAATATAAAGAACCAGAAGAATTTGCTGGTTCAGTAAGTGCGAGTTTGCTAGGTGCAGATGTTCATATTGAAGGAGCAAGTAAAAATCATCGGTTTACTTATATTACGGGTGCCCGCTTCAAAAGCAATCAATATGTATTAAGAAGCCTAGATACTGATGGTGATTTTAAACCAGTTTTCTTTGATTTCCAAACTTATTTAACCTACGATATTAGCGAAAAATGGGAAATAGGAGTATTGGGAAATGTGGCATTAAACAGATACAAGTTTATCCCTCAAACCCGTCAAACAGAATTTGGAACAATCAATGAAGCCCTTCAGCTTACTGTCTTTTTTGACGGACAAGAAGTTGATCAATTTCAAACCTATTTTGGTGCTATTTCCAACACATACAAACCTAGGGAGAACATTGAATTAAAATTTATTACATCCACATTTTCTTCATTAGAAGATGAAAAATTTGACATTGAAGGAGCTTATCGTATCAATGAACTAGAACGTGATTTGGGAAGTGATAATTTCGGAAATGTTAAATTTAATAGGGGAGTAGGAACATTTTTCGATCATTCAAGAAATACACTTGATGCAACCGTTTTTAATGCCGAACATAAAGGGAAAGTTGTGAAAGAAAAACATACCACTTTTTGGGGAGTAAAATATCAAAGAGAATTAATAAAAGATAAATTAAGCGAATGGTCTTTTGTTGATTCAGCCGATTTTTTTACTCCCCGACCTGCTGATTCAATAGGATTTACAAATCCAAATGCACAACCCGAACAATTGTTAGAATTAAAAGAAGTGTTGAAAACTCGTATTTCATTAGCAAGTAATCGATACAATGCTTATTTGCAGCGTTCGTGGCAATGGACCAGAGACACCGTTGCTTACACTTTCACGCTCGGTGGTAGAGCTGCGTACTGGGATTTTAATGATGAATTTATTTTTAGTCCAAGAGCATCATTCTCCATTAAGCCAAATTGGGAAAAAAATTTTCTATTTCGTTTGGCAGGTGGGGTGTATTATCAACCTCCTTTTTATAGAGAAATGCGTGATTTTGATGGCGTTATCAATGAAAACATTAAATCTCAAGTGTCTTATCAAGTCGTACTTTCTTCCGATTATAATTTTAAAGCGTGGGATAGACCTTTTAAATTCACGTCAGAAATATACTACAAGCACATGAAAAATGTTATTCCTTATCAGGTTGATAATGTTAGAGTACGCTACTTTGCCACCAACAATGCCGATGCTTATGCTGCTGGGTTAGATTTGAAAGTAAATGGCGAATTTGTTAAAGGTGTTGAATCGTGGTTTAGTATGTCTTTCATGAAAACCGAAGAAAATTTAAAAGATGATTTTTTCTTTAGAAACTTTAACAGTGATGGCAAAGAAATTATTAAAGGTTTTACTGAAAATGATGTTGCAGTAGAAACTAGAAAAATAGAACCTGGTTATATTCCTCGACCAACAGATCAACGCTTTGCTTTTAGCTTGTTTTTTCAAGACTATATTCCAAAATTACCTGATTTTAAAATGAACATTTCATTGCATTATGCTACAGGGTTGCCTTTCGGTCCGCCCCAATCTAGAGAAAGGCATTTAGCAACATTCAGAATTCCACCTTATCGAAGAGTGGATATCGGTTTTTCTTATGTTATTAAAAAAGAAGAACAAAAGTTTAAAGACAAAAACCCACTAAACACATTTAAAAATATATGGCTAAGTGTGGAAGTTTTTAATTTATTGCAGGTTAATAATGTAATTTCTTACCTTTGGATAGAAGATGTTACAGGAAGAAACTTTGCAGTACCTAATTTTCTTACTTCTCGTCAATTAAACCTAAAGTTGCATGTTGATTTTTAGCATTTTTTTATGAGTAATATTCCTTTCCCTATAAAAATTAATGCAGAACTACCAATAAATAAGCTAGAAAAAGGGCTTTTTGTGTTTATGTATAGAGCAACTCGAATTCCTCCGCATTTAGGAATTATTTTTAATGGTAAACTTTATGATATTACTTTGCAAGAACCTAATTTAGGTGTTGATGCTTCTGAGTTTTTAACTTCCGTCATTAAAAAATTCACTAAAACTATTTTTTTTGAAATACAGGGTTCACCCAATTTAAACACTCAAGAAATAGAATCTATATTACTTAAAAACATAACTCGTTTTCGTCAAGTTTCAGAAAACATTAGCTGTATAGCTCCGATAAAAGAAATTTTCAGAGAAATATACAGCATTAATATTCAAAATGTTGAATTTATTTTTGAATTATTGCCATTGCTAAAAAAAAATAAACTGATAAAAAACACCTATCACCTTAATTTAGAAAGAAATATTACTGAAAACATCTTTTTATTGACAA
>PHDR01000286.1 GCA_002841035.1 Bacteroidetes bacterium HGW-Bacteroidetes-12
GAAAGGCACTACTCATGCCTTTGCAAAAGTTGAATCATTAATTGATGGCATCAAAAATTATAACTGGCAATACATAACAGAAAATTTTAATAATGATGTTGTTGAAAAAACTGTTCAATGGATTAATAAAATTTCGGAGGAATAAACAAAAAATGAAACATATTATTCACATAGTATTATCCATAGTATTATTATCTATTTGTAATAACATATTTGGTCAAAACCTAAAAAGAAAGGGAATGCTGGGCATCAGGTATGAAGCAATCAATGATTCCATTGCCAAAACCTTGGGTTTAAGCAAAACAACAGGAATATTAATAAAGGATATTATTGAAGGATATACGGCAAGCAAAGCAAAACTTCATAAAGGCGATGTGATAACGGCTATTAATGAAAATGAAATTAACTCATCCGGAGATTTACTGTCTGCAATAGCAGGGCAACGAGAGGGATATGAAATAGTATTTGAGGTTATAAGAAAAGAAAAATATTTGAAGATTATCACAAAGGTTGTTCCTAAACCTTATGAATCATATAAGAATGCAGAAGTAATATATGATGAAATTCCTTTCAGTAAGGGCTATTTGCGATGCATTATTGATAAGCCTGCAGATAAAGGCAAATACCCAGCCATATTCTTCATTCAAGGTTATACCTGCTCTTCCATAGACAATATGGGCGAAACCCACGCTTATGATCGTGTGCTAAGGGGCTTGCTGGCAAAGGGATATGTCATCTTTAAGACAGAAAAACCGGGTATGGGCGATTGTCAGGGAACAGGAGAATGTGATGAAATAGATTTCTTTACCGAACTATCTGCATTTCAGGCTGCATACGACCAATTGGACAAATATGAATTTATTGACCGCGATAACATTTTTATATTCGGACATTCTATAGGCGGAGTAATTGCATCTTTGCTCAAGCAATCATTAAAAGCCAAAGGTATCGCAGTTTATGGCACAGTTGTTAATTCCTGGTTCGAATATTTTGTAGAGACAAACAGGCTGCAAAATATTTTTATGGGAGCCGATTACATGGAGAACGACCTTCAATTTCATAAAAAATTACCTTTTCTTTATGAGTTCATGGTGCTGAAAAAATCACCTAAAGAACTAGCAAAGGACTCCGTGAATAAAGAGATACTCGAAAAAGAATGGCAATGGGATGGTGGTAATAAGATCATGTCAAGGAACTATTTATATTGGCAGCAGTTACAGGAACCCGGACAAATAGAAGCGTGGAAAAATACAGGGTCATTTGTCCTTTCAATCTGGGGAGCCGCTGATTTTGTCGCTTTTTCACCCGATGAGCATAAAACAATTGCTGATGTTGTCAATTACTACCACCCCGGGAAAGGTAAATATATGGAAATTCCAGAAATAGATCATAGCTTTACCAAAGTTGCAGATCGCTTTGAAGCAGCTAAATACTGGTTTGATAATGAATATCGTATTAATAATTTTAATCCTGCTATAATTGAAGAATTAGACAAGTGGATGAAAGAACTAATGAATAGCAAAGAATAAAGAATTGAAAAAAATCATGAAAAATAAATAAAAATCCCATGAAGCATTTTAGTAAATTAATTTTATTAGTTATTGTATCTTCTTTGTTTTCATGCAAAACAAACACCATTAAAGATGGAGAGGCTCTTATTTATGCAATGTACGATACTTATAATGGAAAATTCCTTCGCAGCATTGCTTTTGAGCAAACAGTAACTTATTGCACTCCCGAAAAAAAGGATTCTACTGAAGTATGGTTGGAAGTTTATAAGTTTCCTAACCGCTTACATATTCGCGAACAATCGTTTGAAAGTGGTAACGGGATGATTTTTTGTAATGATAGTGTATATTACTTTAAAAATAACGTTTTGCAGGAAAATCATGCACAAATACATTATCTAATACTGCTATCGCTTGATGTTTACTCACAAGAGCCTGCTATTACCATCCAAAAATTGAAGAAATGTAATTTTGACCTGTCAAAAATGCATACTGAACACTGGAATGAGCGGGAAACTTATGTGATTGGAGCTATAGAAGGAGATACTTCGTCAAATCAGTTTTGGATTGATAAGGAGCATTTGTATTTTGTTCGTTCCATATTTAAACGAGACAATGGCGTTATTCGCGAAATTCGATTTACTAACTTTTGTATGTTAGAAGATAGTTGGGTTGAACAAGAAGTCTTATTTATGCTCGATGGTAAACTTGAAATGAAAGAAAACTATTTTAATTTGCGTATTCCGGAAAATATTTCAGATTCATGCTTTATACCATCTTGTTTTTCTACTGCTCGTTGGTAATTTTTTAATGATTTGAAAGGATAAATATAAATTTAAAGGAGGAATAAAAAATGAAAAAAATTATGAAAAGTAAAACAAAAATTATCATGCTTGTTGTATTATCACAACTCTTGATAACAGTTGTAAATGCAGAAAACGTAAGCATAAGCAAAGCTGAACGTGTTGCCGAAAATAAGTGTAAGCAAGACACGAGAACGGGTTACGACATTAAAAGTACTTACGTAATCTATAATGAAAACAACATTCCGCTTTTTTACGTATTTAGTTTAAATCCGAAAGGTTATATTATTGTATCAGCAGATACGGACCTTCCACCAGTAATTGCTTATTCATATACTAATGATTTGGATACAGAAGGATTTTTTTTAGAATTTATCAAAACTGACCTTGAGTTACGTTCAAAAAATCTCACTAATATTCCTGAATCAGTAATCAGTATGCGACATCAGCAATGGAGTGAATTATTAGATTTTGAAACAAAAAGCACTAAAGATATCTTATTTCAGCAATGGCCTCCTGCGGGAACCACCACTACAGGAGGATGGTTAAAAACCAACGGGCACCAAAATTCACCCTATAACGCTCTTTGTCCTTTAGATGGTGGTGGTATTCGTAGTATAGTTGGTTGCCCGGCCACGGCAATGGCACAAATACTCAATTTTCATAAAACCACTAATAATACAACTTTTACTGATGCAGATGATTATTATCATAATTATGGCAGTGGCAATAAATATTGGATTGATAATGATTATACAACACGAGGTTTCCCATCTTTTTCCCAGTTGAATGGTTATCTCGCAACCTTACAGCAACATTATGATAATAATACAACATTAACAAATACCGATAAAGCTGCTTTATCTTTTGCATGTGGAGTAGCAGCCACACAGGTTTATTCATCAAACGGTTCAGGAACTTTTGGTGTAATCCAGGCATATAATGCTTACCAGAAATTTAACTGCACTACCATAGAATTACTTTATGACAGTGATACCAGCTTATTTACCAGGCTAACGCAAAATATGAAAGATACACTTCCCGCTCATCTTGCTGTAGTTAATGCAGACTGGAGTATGGGGCATAACGTGGTGGTTGACGGGTATAATACTGATAATTACTACCATATAAATTGGGGATGGGGCGGAACATATAACGGCTGGTACCTCTTGCCCGATGAAATACCTTATGGGCTAACGGTGATCGAAGGACTTATTATTGATATAATGAAAAATAATTCGACCACAATAGAAAGAATTGAAAATGCTCCTCTTTCATTAAGGATATATCCAAATCCAACCTCTACTTCCACAACCATACAATTTCCAAACCCTGAAAACGAAAAACACACTTTAACAATTTATAACACAACAGGGCAAATGGTGCAAACAATTGAAAACATCACAAGCACTGAGGTAAAGGTAGAAAACAAAAATTGGGAT
>PHDR01000287.1 GCA_002841035.1 Bacteroidetes bacterium HGW-Bacteroidetes-12
TTCGGCATGGCTTAATTTATTTCCGTCTGTTGCAAAACGCACAATCTGTTCGCTGCCGTTAAATTTTAAGCTAGTAATCTTAACCTTGCCGTTTTGAATAAAATACACCCCATAAACAGGGGTTCCCTGATGAAAAATATGTTGGTTCTTTCTATAGTTAGATTGATTTTTCTTTAAATTAATGCACGTATTTGATTTGCACTTTTTTATTAAACAATTAGCGTTTTTACAATTATTACATTTAATTTCTGGCATTATATGTGTTTTAAAATAAGGTCAACTTAAGAATGCTTTTAGGGTAAAGACGTAAGGATGTTTTAAACCTGACATTTTTAAATAAATAATTTAGGATTACTTAATTGTTTATTTTGTTTCAGCATTCTTATTTTTAAGATTAAAGAGAACTTGCTGAAAAACTATATTGATTTTAAGCCATATCGAGATTTAATTTTTTAAGAAATTGATTTTTGTAAAGGGTATTTTTCAAAAACACAAAATTTTGGATAAACTCATTCCTTGCAGAGCTTTAGAATATTCATCACAAAGAAGATGTCTGCTATCCAAGATTCGCTTGTTTGCTCCTCCAATCTTGCCAGAATTTTATTGAGTTTGTGTTTTGATTTGTCTTGTCCAAACTTGCCTTCTATGTGATTTCGTTCTCCTCGTTATTTTTTTTAGTTTGTTTTTTGATATCGGCTTAAATCTTCTTTTGGATTTCTTCCCAAGGGTTTTACTGGTTGCCATATATTTCTTTCTTTAAGGAATTTTAGGTTTTCTCGATTCATGTAAATTTCATCTGTCTGTACCAGCTCTGGATAATATCCGTTGCATTTTTTGTAATTTTTGACTTGTTCTTTCAAATAAATTCCTTCATTGAATGCTTCAAAATTAAACTGATCTATGGTGGCATAGTCCTGTTTCGGGCTAACGTTTACTGCATAATATACTGGAAAATAATCCCTTAGGCTCACTATTCTGTTGGGAACAATACGCTTTTTCTCTTGATACATTTCCAATTGCTGATTGTAGTTTTCTTTTATGGCCAAAAGGTATTTGTATTGTTTGCTGTCTAAATGATATAAAGACAATGGATTTTCATCCAATATCCTGTCATTGCTTTTTGAGTTATGATTTAATCAATTAATATTTGAAATTTTTCAATTTTAATTAAAATTTTTTTAGTTCCACCATCTGGAGCTAGGGGGCTTTTTATAGTTATAAAATCATTTTGTTCAGAAAAAATTACACAAAGCATTAGGGCATATTTATTTTAATATTATTTTTGCGGATGCAAGACAAGGTACTTATTTTAGATTTCGGTTCGCAATGCACGCAGTTAATTGCCCGAAGAGTGAGAGAACTCAACATTTTTTGTGAAATTTTTCCTTTCAACAGTAAAAATTTTAAGGTCGAAAATTATAAGGCGGTAATCCTTTCCGGCAGTCCGTTTTCCGTAAGAGCAGATGATGCTCCGCATCCTGATTTATCAATGATAAAAGGCAAAAAACCTTTGTTGGGCGTTTGTTATGGCGCGCAATTTTTGGCACATAATTTCGGCGGAAAAGTGGCGGCTTCAAATACCCGGGAATATGGCAGGGCAAACCTTTCTTTTGTAAAAACCAACGAACCGTTTTTTGAAAATGTGCATCTGGGAAGCCAAGTTTGGATGAGCCACAGCGATACCATTGTTGATTTACCTGAAAATTGTGAATTAATTGCCAGTACACACGATGTTGAAAATGCGGCTTTTAAAATTAAAGATGAAGATACTTACGGAATTCAGTTTCACCCGGAAGTTTACCATTCAACCGACGGCATAAAAATACTGGAAAACTTTCTGGTTAAAATAGGCGGCGTTGCACAAACCTGGACACCCGATTCTTTTGTGGAATTGACCGTTGAAAGTTTACAAAAACAAATTGGCAACGACAAGGTTGTTTTAGGACTTTCCGGTGGCGTAGATTCTACAGTGGCGGCAGTTTTATTGAGTAAAGCCATTGGCGCCAATTTATATTGCATTTTCGTGAACAACGGTTTACTGCGAAAAAATGAATTTGAAAATGTATTGACCCAATATAAAGGAATGGGCCTTAATGTAAAAGGCGTTGATGCTTCGGCACGTTTTTTGAAAGCGCTAGCTGGTGAATCCGATCCTGAGGGAAAACGTAAAATAATCGGTCGGGTTTTTATTGAAGTTTTTGATGATGAAGCACATGCAATTGAAGATGTGAAATGGTTGGCACAAGGCACTATTTATCCTGATGTTATTGAATCAGTTTCAGTAAGCGGCGGACCATCAGCAACTATTAAATCGCATCACAATGTAGGTGGTTTGCCCGATTTTATGAAACTTAAAATTGTGGAACCGTTGCGAATGATTTTTAAAGATGAGGTGCGCAGGGTTGGTGCAACTTTGGGAATTGACGCAGAGTTGTTGGGAAGACATCCTTTTCCGGGACCAGGTTTGGGCATTCGGATTTTAGGTGATATCACCGCAGAAAAAGTGCAAATGTTACAGGAAGTGGATGCCATTTTTATAAACGGATTGAAAGAATGGGGATTGTACAACAAAGTTTGGCAAGCAGGAGCAATGCTGTTACCCGTAAACTCAGTAGGCGTAATGGGTGATGAACGAACTTATGAAAAAGCAGTGGTATTGCGTGCAGTGGAATCAACAGACGGAATGACCGCCGATTGGGTGAATTTACCTTATGAATTTCTGCAAAAAACTTCGAATCAAATAATAAATGGCGTAAAAGGCGTTAATAGAGTGGTATATGATATCAGTTCTAAGCCACCGGCAACAATTGAGTGGGAATAACCCTCAAAAAAATATAAATTAATTTATGAAACGAGCATAACAAATTTCGAGGCAACAAGGAATGATTAAAGGCGAACAGCAGCTGTTACCGCTAAAAAATAAAATTTAATCAGATGAAAAGAATAACCCTATTATTTGTATTCCTTTTTTTGTTTTCTGTAATAGCAATCGCACAACAAAAAAAGTATGTTTCTTACACGGTTAAAAAAGGCGAAACTGTAAAAAGTATCGCCAAAGCATACAACATCACCACCAGAGATTTACTTCAAATAAATCCAGATATTAGCAGGAATCTTAAACCAAATACCGTTATTATTGTACCGAATAAAGATTATGGAAAAGTTGGAACAAAAGCAGAGAAAAATAACAAAAAATTATACTTTGTTCTGCCAAAAGATACTTTGTATGGAATTTCCAAAATGTTTGGAATCACCATTGATGAATTAATCGCTGCCAATCCACAGATAGCCGATGGCTTAAAGCCAGGAATGGAATTGTTAATTCCAGAGTCGGGTAAAATAGCCTCTACTACGATAAATGAAACTGTCAATTACGAATATCACACGGTAATTAAGGACGACACAATGTATAATTTGTCTAAAAAATATGATGTTTCCCAATCTGAATTGCTGAGGTTAAATCCGGAATTGGCAGACGGCTTAAAATTGGGAATGCAGTTAAAAATTAAAGCGATTCATAAAACCATCATTGAAAAAACGGCAAACAATGCAAAGAGCGAATCTTATATTGCAGGCCATTTTAAAGAAAATATTGATTTTTCCAAAGAAATTAACGTGGTGTTAATGTTGCCATATCAAACGAATATGTTAAATGACTCAACCAGAAATGAAAACTTCGGAAAAAATCATTCTTTATTGAATATCGTTACCGATTTTCATTTGGGGGCAACTATGGCAATTGATTC
>PHDR01000288.1 GCA_002841035.1 Bacteroidetes bacterium HGW-Bacteroidetes-12
TCCCCAACGATTCATAGCATAGTTAAGTAAAGTTTCTCTCTTAAATTTAAGATTCCTACCATCAGTACCGTTAATCCATCCTTTTGCCATCATTGTCTCCGATTTGTCCAATTGTTTGTCAAATGATTAATTCGATTCCCAATTTCATCCCTTCTACTTTCTAATGAACGAATATATTCTAAATAGTCTGATTCGTCTGCGATTAAAAAGAAACCTTGATTTGTACTCCCAATTAATTCTCCATTTCCGATTGCACCTCTAATAACATCTCGAATTGCCACTTCAACCCCACCATCAGATATATTAAAATGTTCAGCAATTTCTCTTGCCGTTATTGCGTTATGCTTTCCAGTTTGAAGAAAAGCAACTATTTGAGATATAGATGGTATCGGCATTTAAGAACCTTTTATTTCGAGTTCAATAAATTTTGATTTATACTTGTATTGGTTTATGTGGTCAGCAAAAGTGAACCCTCTTTTTATAAGATGAGCATTTATGAAAGTTTTATTCTGAAGATATACATAGCATAACAATCGACTATTTACATCATACTTTTGCTCATCATATTTTAAATACACCTTTTGCCCCTTTATCTTAGTTATCAAGAATTCTTTTGCTTTGCCATTCTTCTCAATATTTTCCTTAACTCCTATTAATCTTACTATCAAATCATTGCTTAACTTTAATAATTCTGGACTAATTATTTCTTTAACAGAATAATATTCTTCTCTCTTGCTACCATTATTATCAAGCTTTGAACCAAATTGTAGTTTCTTAACGTCAATTTTTTTATCAAGTTTATGAGGGTCTTTGAATATGTATGGTTGATTTTCAATTTCTTTTTTTAAGTCCAAATGGACATTTCTTTGACTTATAAATTCATACGAATGTTCTTCAAACATTTTGTTTTCGTTAAAAGCCAATTTTTCTTTGATGTTAGGGATAAACTCAGAGTTGATTTCATAACCTACAGAATTTCGATTTAAGTTCTTAGCTGCTAAAGAAGTAGTTCCGCTTCCAAGAAATGGATCAAGAATTGTATCTCCAACAAATGAAAACATTTTAATAAGTCGTTTTGGAAGTTCTTCGGGAAACATTGCAATATGGCTATCTTGTTTTGCGCCGCCAAAATTCCAATGACCTTGAAAATATGTATTCCATTCTTCAGTGGTCATTTTGGAAAGTTCTTTGTTTTCATTAGATACTTTTGGCGCAATTCCAATTTTTTTGAAAATGAGAATAAACTCGTAATCTAACTTTAGAATTCCATTGCGTGGATAAGGGAAGGATCCCATAACAGTTGCGCCACCTGTTGTATTTGTTGTTGTAACCTTTTGCCAAATAATAGCACCCATATAATCAAAACCGATTGTCTCACAAAACTTTATTATTTCAGTTCGTATAGGGATTACTTTGTATCGGCCATAATAAACAGAGCGGGCAAATTGGTCTCCAATATTAATACACAATCGGCATCCGTTATGAAGAACTCGATAAGATTCTTTCCAGACAAGATTAAGATTATTTATATAACTCTCATAGCTATCATTAAAACCTATCTGATCGTCAGTTCCATAGTCTTTTAATTGCCAATATGGCGGAGATGTGATTACTAAATGAACAGATTCATCATTTAGTTCACCCATATATCTAGAATCGCCATTTATTATCAAGTGCTTTGAATTCACTTTTTTACCTATTTGATTTTTCTTTATCAAAGATACCTAATTCTTGGCTGATTTTTTAGTTTCATATCTGTGCATATAACGGCGTTGCAACTAGCCGGCGCCCCATAACTACATTGCGACACTGAAAACAAACGCCAATAAATTTAAAATACTCCGTTTAGTAAATCACATTTTAATGAGTAATTATTCTTGAAAACCAAGTCCAATAACCACATCAAAAGCCCAACTCATAGACGCGGTCGCTTTGAGTTGCTTGTTATATTGCGTTCTTGCATTTATCACAATTATGATATAATTTTGACATAGCCATTATAAAAGGGATTAAACTATGCCAATAATTAAGCCGATTTCCGATTTACGCAACAAATCAAATGAAATTTCTAAAATTGCTAATGATTCCAATGAACCCATCTTCATTACTAAAAATGGCGAGGGTGACCTAGTTGTGATGTCAATGAACCATTATTCAAAGATGCAGCTAAAACTTGCCCTTCTCTCAAAATTATCCATTTCCCAAAAACAAAGAGCAGCTGGTGAAACCGGAAATACACTTAAACAAGTAATGAGTAATATTCGGACCATGATTAATGAGCAAAAGTAATTTCATTGTTAGACTCTTAAGTATTGCGGAAGAAGATTTTACAGAAATAATATCTTTCATAGCTGCCGATAACTTAAAAGCCGCTGAGGATCTTGCCAACAAAATTGAAAAGAACTTGGGATTACTTTCCCAAAACCCATTATTAGGTAAAACCCCAAGTGATCCAGATATTAAAATACTTGGCTACAGATATCTAATAATTGAGAATTATCTAGCTTTTTACACAATAGAACAAAGAACTATTTTCATACACCGAATTCTTCATGGTGCAAGAAATTATAAATCCCTTCTCATATAACCTTAAAAGAGCAATATAACGACGTTGCGTTTAAGCGGACGCCACAAGGTGTACGCTACTTACACAACGATTTACTGTTTATGTTATTTAGTTTCTTTTTCTTTTCTCTTTTAAATAAATGTTCAACTACAAACCTGCCGGCAGGCGCCACGACCGACGGAATTTATACCGCCTTGGCGGGAGCGTTCCGCTTGAGACGCATGTTATACGGTTTTTACATTTAACGACTTATTATTAAGTAATATTAGAACAAATCCAAGAACTCCAGAAAGCAACAAACCATAATCTTCATAGATTGATAAATTCAATGCCGCTCCAAATCCGACAATAGACCATAATAAAGGTATGATTATTATGAAAACAGATATTTTACGGTTCAGAAATAGTAATAACCCAAATGTGAATATTACTGTTGGGCAGGGTAACCCAAAAGTTGGAGAACTTGGATATTTATGACCAAGATAATATCCTAATATTGGATAAACTATTAGCGCATATAAAATGAGAAGAATTCCAATGTAATTGAAAATATTCTGACGATATTTAAAACTTATATTTCCCTTTACAACGCCATAAAAGAAAAACAAAATCCCTTGAATAATAAATAGTATCCCAAATAAGTATGCGGCTTTATTAATTGAAGTGAAGAATATTAATTGGTAAACTATTCCAATCCATAACCAAAAGAACGATAATACAGCTGAGATAATCTTCCCATTGTTGTATACTGGTTTGTAGAGTAGATAGATGACGATAAAGGCAATAAGATAAAAAGCAATTTGAATTGGGAATACACTTTGGTTATAAGATTTGAAAACATTTAAGAATTCTTCAATAGTAAACGGGATTTTCATTACAGAAGCTCCTATACCTATTTTTTTTACAAATTCCTTTCTCTATAGTAACCGTATAACGACGTTGCGTTTAAGCGGACGCCACAAGGTGTCCGCTACAAATACAACGACCTCATGTTTATGTTATTTAGTTTCTTTTTTCTTTCCTCTCTACTACAATGTTTAACTGCAAACCTGCCTGCCGGCAGGCAGGTACCACGACCGACCTCAGCGTTCCGCTTGAGACGCTGGATATTTCCAAAAAGGAATTAGTTTATTAACAACTAACTTTTTGGAGGAATTATGTATTACTCC
>PHDR01000289.1 GCA_002841035.1 Bacteroidetes bacterium HGW-Bacteroidetes-12
GCCCTAAAGGGAGAACTATTTTTCACAAGCTTTTTTTATAAAATTTAGTTCTACGGCTTTTTTTCACCCTTTAGGGGCGGGGAAAGGAAAAAAGATTGCTTCATTCAATTACGTTCCATCCAAAAAGTAGGGATACGGCTAAAATCATAACCGATATAAACTTCATACATAATATATACATACATCCTACATACAAAATACATACAAAATGCATACAACATGATAACAAAATAAAACAAGGATAATATGATGTCTTCTTATAGAAATAAGGCTCTAGAGCATTTTTTATCAACAATTTTTAAAATTGGCATAAAAAAATTTTAATTCAAATTCTTTTATATATCATATATGTTATAATATATTTACGCTATAGAAAACGATTAGCTGAAACTGATCGAGGTTTTTATGAAAATTTAACTCAATAAATACAAGGTGCTAGCCAAGTTTTGTTGAGTTTTTTTTATGTTTTTTCAGTATTTTATTACTTCTTTTTAAGTTTTTATTGTCAATTAAAGGTATTTTAATATCATATTTTGTTTAATATAGGGTAGCTTTTTGGAGATGAAGTCGTCTGTTTTTGTGTTTTTTGGGTAGTTGAAAATTTTCAGGGCAATTTTTATAAATTGCTTAGCAATTTTGTAAAACTCCTTAGCAATTTTTCAAAACCACTTAGCAGTTTTAGCGAATTGCTTTGATAATTTGTTTAAAATTAGAACAGATTGCCACCCCTTTTTTCAAAAGGATCGCAATGACGGGGCATAAAAAAACCCCGGTCGCTGAAACGATCGAGGTTTTTATAAAACTTTAAGAGCAATAATTACAAGGTGCTAGCCGAAGTAATTTTATAGTCTAAAGTTTTGAGCATTTTACGCAAACGCTTTGCGGGCCTAAAATTCAAGTGTGCAGAAGTAACGGAAAAACTGCTAACTTCCTCAGTAAGCTCTTTGCCTACAGATCGCACACCAATTTGAAAACTGCCAATGTCTCCAAATTTCACCACTTTGCCCTGTTCCAGTTCGTCCATCATGTTATGCTCCAAAGCACGGAGTACAGCAAGGATGTCCGGAACACGAACAGTGCATTGGTTGGACACTAGAAAAGCCAAACGCTCTAAATCAACCATACCTGTTGCAATGGCATGAGCATAAAACTTTGGCACCGCAGCGTCATCCTGCGGATTTTTACGAGAGATTGATTTAATTTCAATCATGTTACATTTGTGGACTTCATTAGAGAAATCCTAGTGGTAAAATTACTTCATATAAAATCTTGAAACGCGTTAAATTTTAATTAGTTAATAACATTTCATTGTTGAAAAGTTATAATTTTTTTAGTTAAATTTTTAACAATTTTATAAAGATACACAACCTTTAATTGAGTACGTTTGCACTATGGTTAGGAAAGAGGGCATAAACCTGTTTTTAACTGTTATTCAAGCAATTAAAGAAATAGCTTCCTGTTTTTGCAATATGCGATGTCTCGCACACTCGGCAGGACAAATGATTCCGTTTAAAGAAAATAGGGTTTAGCACTTATTTTGTCTTTCCGACGATAGGAGGAATCCCATCAATTATGCGTATTATGTGTTGTCAAAAAAATAAAATTCAAAATTTAGCATTTATAATTCAACATTATTTGTGACCGCCCAACATTAAAAACACTTTCTAAAAGTGAATTTATAGGTCGATTAACTTCCAATAAAACAACAAGAGTCATTCCAATGAAGGATTATTTACTATTTTACGAGATTAATTCAAACAAAATTGAAATAGTTTCTTTTTGGGACAATAGGCAAGTTGTGGCAAATGCTAAAACAGAACTCACGAAAAAATTGTAACTTTGTGTTTAAGATTAATCAGATATGAAAATTTCAGAGAAAAATATAGCGCATATAAAACAACTTTGTAAAGAATACAGAGTTAAGAACTTTTCGGTTTTTGGTTCTGTATTGACAGACAACTTTTCTTCAGATTCTGACATTGACTTCGTGGTTGATTTTGACGAAAATGACCCAATAAAATATACTGATTTGTACTTCCAGCTAAAAGATAAATTAGAACAGATTTTAAAGCGACAAATTGACTTGATAGAAGCACGTGGTATAAAAAATTCATTTTTCAGAAAGGAAATTAACGAGTCAAAAGTTGTAATTTATGGATAACAAGATAAACGCTTGGTTTGAGGATATTTTAAGGTCAATTGATGAGATTTTTGATTTTTTACCTGAAAAAAGAGATTTTTCAGAATTTCAAAAAGACTTAAAAACCAAAAAAGCGGTAGAGCGAAATATTGAAATTATTGGAGAAGCGGTCAACAGAATAACGAATTGCAAAAACACTAAAATTGAAATTCAAAACGTAAGACAAATTATTGGGACTAGAAACAGAATTGCTCACGAATATGACAACATTTCTGACGAAGTCATTTGGACAATAATTGTGAGAGAACTGCCAAAACTGAAAGATGAGATAACAAAACTCAGAGAATGAAGCACTTGCCACAACAGCACCTTGTCGCAAGTTGGGTTTCGTGCCCGACGATAGGAGGAATCCCATCATTTAAGCGCATTATGTGATGCCAAAAAAAATAAAATTCAAAATTTACCACTTATTACCTGACTGCCGGTAGGCAGGTTCAACATTATTTGTGACTGCACAACATTAAAAACACTTTCTAAATTTAATATTTTATGAGATTAATTTGGACAAAATTAAAATACTTTCTTTTTGGGACAATCGGCAAGTTGTGCGTCATTATGCCCAAACAAAATGGTCAAAACTGAATTTGCAAGATTAAATTATATTTACTAATTTTGTATCCAAATGAATACAGTATGAAGTATGTACTTTATTGAGAAGACGACAGAATTTGATAAGTGGTTTAAGAAACTAAATGACTTGAGAGCAAAAGCAAAAATTTTGTTACGACTTCAAAAATTAGAAATAGACGAACACTTTGGAGATTCTGAACCTATTGTTGATGGAATTAGAGAATTGAAAATCAACTACGCAAAAGGCTATAGGGTATATTTCAAATAAATTGATGGAAAAGTTATTATTCTGCTTATTGGAGGAGATAAATCAACGCAACAAAGCGACATTGAAAAAGCAAAAAATATTTGGAAAAAATTAAAAAAATAGAAAATGAAAACATCAAAGTTTGATATTGCAGATTATTTGGACAGCAACGAAATGATTGCCGAATATCTAAATGTGGTTTTGGAAGAAGGCGATGACACTGAAATTGTTACTGCTATCGGACATATTGCAAAAGCAATTGGTATGACCAAAATTGCAGAAGAAACCGGAATGAGTAGACCAAGTTTGTACAAAGCATTGTCTGAAGGAGCCAAACCACAATTTTCAACAATAATGAAAGTCCTGAAAGCAGTTGGAGGACAAATAAATATAAAGCCATTAACCGCTTAAAAATAACGAACGCACACACATCGGTTTGGCAATATGGCGGCTGAAGTGCTCTTATCAAAAATTTGTGCCAGATTCAACATTAGGAATTCAATTTAACTTTTGTTTTAAAATTCGGCACAACCAAAAAAGCTCAAAGGTGAAAGTATTCAGATGAAAAAGTTAGCGTCTTATGTATGCCTCGTTTCCTCGGCATAACAAATGTTTTCATTTAAATAAAATGGGTTTAACACTTTTGTCATTGCTACGCCAGTTCGCTATCGCTCGTGCCCGACGATCGGGGGAATCCCATTTCGTTTATCACTT
>PHDR01000290.1 GCA_002841035.1 Bacteroidetes bacterium HGW-Bacteroidetes-12
AAAGACATTGAAGAAACCCAAGAAACAACGGTCAATTTCCCCATCATTGCCGATGAAAACAAAAATGTGGCTTCGCTGTACGACATGATTCATCCAAATTCATTGGAAAAAGCAACCGTTCGCTCAGTTTTTGTCATCGGTCCGGACAAAAAAATCAAACTCACACTCACCTACCCGGCTTCTACCGGACGCAATTTTTATGAACTCATCCGCGTGATTGACAGTTTGCAACTGACCGCAAACCATCAATTAGCAACGCCTGCCAATTGGGAAAAAGGCGACGATGTGGTGATTTCCCCTGCAGTAAGTGACGAAGACGCAACCAAACGTTTCCCCGGTTTCAGAAAAGTGAAACCTTATTTACGCTTGACAAAAGCACCGGAGACGAAGTAAAATATTTTCAAAGCTTTTAGCTGTTAGCCTATAGCTGTTGGCTACGACTATCATTTAATTGCTAAAAGAAAAAAGACTGATGAATTATTTTGCATCCCAAACATCGAGACTGGTTTTTCATTTTCTACTGAATTTATTAATGGTAGTATCACATAGTTGTAAGCAAGCTGAATCCAGCCGCACAAACAGCACATTTGGTTTTTGCCAACGCTAAAAACCAAATGTGTGACTTTTCCCAACACTCGAAAAAATACAATTTGAATACTCGCATTAAATTTTTATCTATATTTGACACATACTGTCAAGTTATAAATTTCAAATGGAAACAATAGGACAAATATTAAGGAATAAAAGACAAAAGTTAGGACTGCTTTTAAGACAGGTTTCTGCTTATGTTGATATTGACCAAGCAATATTGAGTAAAATTGAAAGAAACGAGCGAAAACCGACGAAAGAAATGTTGGAACGACTATCAGAAATTTTAAAAATCGATAAAGATGAATTAATGATTCAATTTATAAGTGACAAAATCGCTTACGAAATTGTAAATGAAGATTGCGCAAATAAAGCTTTAAAAGTAGCAGAAAGAAAAATAAAGTATTTAAAATCTCATCCTGTAAAAAATTAACTATGCGAACATTGACAACTGATACTGAAAACACAAGCGTAGTTGAAGAACCACAATTAGCTATAAAATTCAACTCAAAAGTTGAAATACAAAAAGAAGAAGAAAAAGGTAAATCAACTTTAAATATGCTCTCTTTATTTTCAGGCTGTGGCGGAATGGATTTAGGTTTTGAGGGCGATTTTTCTGTTTTAAAATCTTCTGTAAACGAAATTTTAAACCCTGATTTTATAGAAAAGGAGCTTGATAATAATTTTGTAAAGCTTAAAAAAACTCGCCTAAAAACAGTTTTTGCAAACGACATTTTAAAAGATGCAAGAAATGCTTGGGTACACTATTTTTCTAAAAGAGGACACGATTTAGAAGATTATCAAACTGACAGTATTGTTGATTTAGTAAAACTGCATCAAAGCGGAACTAAAATATTTCCTGAAAACATCGATATTGTTACAGGCGGTTTCCCTTGCCAAGATTTTAGTGTTGCAGGTAAGAGAAACGGTTTTAATTCTCATAAAAATCACAAAGGAGAATTAAATACAGAAACTTGTGCCACGGAAGAAACTCGCGGGAAACTTTATATGTGGATGAAGCAAGTTATTGAAATAACTCAACCCAAAATTTTCATTGCAGAAAATGTAAAAGGTTTGGTAAACCTCTCAAATGTAAAAGACATTATTCAAAGTGATTTTTCATCTACAGGAAGTAATGGATATTTAGTTTTAAAGCCAAGAGTTTTACACGCAGCAGATTATGGAGTTCCACAATCGAGAGAAAGAGTTTTTTTTATTGGCATCAAGAAATCTGCTTTAAAAAAATCCGCACTCGAAGAATTGAAAAAGGAAATTATACCAGAAAAATTTAATCCTTATCCAAAACCAACCCACGCTTATACCACGGACGGAGAAAATTTAAAACGACATGTAGATTTAAAAGAACTTTTTACGAATTTAGAAGAGCCAGAAAAATCTAATGATTTATCTCAAAAATTTTACTCAAAAGCAAAGTTTATGGGTAAACATTGTCAAGGACAAATAGAAATTAAACCTGATGGTATTAGCCCAACAATCCGAGCAGAACACCACGGAAATATTGAGTTCAGACGATTATCAAAAAAAAATGGCGGAATATTGACCGAAGAACTTTCAAAAGGACTAAAAGAAAGACGTTTAACGCCGAGAGAATGTGCTTTAATCCAGACTTTTCCACCCGATTATGAGTTTGTAATTGAGAATAAACAAGGTCGTAAAGGTTCATTTTTGGTAAGTCCGTCAAAAGCATATAAAATAATTGGAAATGCCGTTCCGCCTCTACTCGCTTATAATTTAGCAAAGAGAATAGAAGATGTTTGGGACTTATATTTTAAAAAATAATGGTAGTATCAGTAAATTCAGAGCCGCATAAAAACGAGTTCAACGCTTTGCTTAATTTAACAATCATTGAACTAAATGCACACGCCAAAAAATCGCCAAAAAAGATAGAACAACTCAAAGGCAACAAACTTGAACCTTACGTTGGAGACGTAATGACCGAATTAGCAGTTGGAACCGCTTTTGAAAATTCTATTGAGGTTATTGGCGGACAAAAATTCCCTGACATCATAGCAAATAAATTTTACGGAATAGAAGTAAAAACAACTACTCAAAATCATTGGAAAACAACAGGAAATAGTGTTTTAGAATCCACTAGAGTTGAGGATGTTGAACGAATATTTATGCTATTTGGCAAACTCGGCAAACCGATTGAGTTTAAATGCAGAGCATATGAAGAATGTTTGTCAGAGGTTGTTGTAACTCATTCACCAAGATATTTAATAGATATGAACTTGGAAAAAGGCAAAACAATATTTGACAAAATAAATACGCCTTACGACACTTTGCGACAAAATCAAAATCCCATTAAGCCAATTACCGATTACTATAAAAGCAAACTGAAACCCGGACAAGATTTGTGGTGGATTCAAGACACAGAACAAGCAAGTAATCTTGTCATCAACATTTGGAACAACCTTACTTTGATAGAAAAGCAAGACGTTAAAAACAGAGCAATGGTTTATTTTCCAGAGGTTTTTAGTAATCGAGGAGATAAGTTTTCTCGTCTTGCCATTTGGTTAGTAACAAAAGAATCTGTTGTATGTCCTAATATTAGAGACTTATTTACAGCGGGTGGAAAAGACGATTATCTAATCAAAAATAAAACATACAAAAATGTTCCAAGAATCTATATTAAACTGTTTGAGAATATAGACTCGGTTTTAGAGATTTTGATTAATACATTATCTATTGAGTTAACTGAATATTGGAACGAGAAAACGAGCGAAAAGAAAAAAATTATGGATTGGATTGACTTGGTCTCAATGAATTCAAAAACTGTTCAAGGTGCAAGGCATTTGGATTTAAAACAGATGTTGAACGAATTAATATTGTGATGGAAAAGCCAACGCTAAAAGCCATACACATTTGCAATTCGCACCAGCCGACACACAAGCCAAAAATTGCAAAAGAGTATGTCTTTGCCAACGCTGACAGACGAACCAAAAAATAAAGCCAGCTTACAATATTGTATAAGCGTAATGCGGGCTAAAGTGCTAATTTTAAAAAAATTGAATATAAACAAACATAAAGTTAAACAGAAAGTGAAGAACTTCAAATCCCGCACTATGCTTATACTTGACAGTTCACAAAGAGGTTTCGACTG
>PHDR01000005.1 GCA_002841035.1 Bacteroidetes bacterium HGW-Bacteroidetes-12
GTTGTTGGCTCCACCACCCCCACCGTACCAGCCACCGCCACCGCCACCGCCATCATTGCCATCGCCTTCACCACCCTGACCAAAAGTTCCATCTGTTGCAGGTGAGCATGTATGGTTTGGAAAGAATGTGCCACCAGCTAAACCACCAGCAGTTTGCGTTCCACCAGTAGAGGTAACGCCATTGTACGTGCCTCCATTAGCACCAACTAATCCACCACCAACAGCACCAACTTGTTCATCACCAGCACCACCACCACCAGCTGCAACTATTACCCTGTCATTTAGGGTATTTCCAGCTAATCTAACATCAGAAGCACCACCGCCAGCTCCAGCACCACCGCCAGCATTACTGCAGCAAGTAGCACCTGTGTTTCCGCCTCCATTAAAACCTCCTGATAAAGCACAGTTTTGCCCTGAACCAGGCCCATCAGTTCCTTTTCCTCCCACATAAATATTTAATACTTGACCAGGTGTTACAGCCAAATCTCCTGTGGCATAACCACCTTGTCCTCCTGCTACTGGAGTGTCATCGCCACCTTGAGCTCCGTATGCTTGAATGGTAATCATTGTTACTCCAGCGGGTACAGTAAATGTTTGTAAAGCTCCTGTGTAACTAAATGTTTGTGAACCAGAAGCACAAAAATCAATTCCTGCTGGCACGCCAAAATTAAAAATGGCATCGCAACTTCCTTGATCATTATTGATTATCGTATCTGTAGGACACGTAATTGTAGGGCATTGAGCATTAGCTTTTAATCCTAAAGCTAAAACAGCAATTCCTAATGTAAATTTTAGTAAAGATTTTTTCATAAAAATAGGTTTAGTTAATAATTTTCAAGCAAAGATAAATAGAGGAATCAAATTACCAACTATTTGTTAATTATAATTTTTCTATAATAAATGCGTTTTGTTAAACTATTTTTATTTTATTTGACTAAACTAATATACAATGAATAAGATAAAGTTAATTTTCATAGTTCTCCTTTTTCCAATAACTGTTTTTTCTCAGGAAGAAATGCGTCCATCAATTACTAAAAATAGAACAGGAATGTTTGAGTTGGGCGTTAGAAATACTATTAGCACTTTTGGAAGTACAAATAACATAGGCACTGGTTTTGGAGGTCAATTCAGGTTGAGAATTAGTAAAAGAATAAACACAGAATGGTTTGCCGATTTTATTACGGAAGACATTGATGGACTAGCCAAGAGAAATGATTATCACATTGGTTGGTCGGTAATGTTTTATCCTTTTGCTACTGAAGGAAAGTTTGTTCCTTACATTTTAGCAGGACATTGTTTTGATTATACAAAGGTTAGTTCTTCTGTTAGAACTAACGAAAATATTATTGCAGATGAAGCTCAGTCTCGGTTAAGCTCAGCAACTCAGTTGGGCATAGGAACACATTTTAATGCTACGGATTATTTTGATATTTCATTTGGAGTTCAATACATGGTTCATTTAGGAAATGACATTCATACTGATGTGCATGAACATAATGGAACTAAAGAACTCCATATAGAAAAAGAAAGTCATAGTAATCCAGTGTTGGAAGGTCATTTGTTATTTACGGTAAGTGTGAATTTTAAACTAGGTAAGATATGGTAAAGCAAATAGTAATAATTTTATTCTTTATGCCTTTGTCTCTGTTTTCTCAGGAAGAAAGTAGAGTGATTGATAAAGGATTAGTCCGTTTTCAGGGAACTATAGGTATGGGGAAATTGTTGAATCTCAATGAAACAAATATTTTTCTTACAGGAAATTTAGAGTATTACATTCAGTCCTTAATATCGGCAAGAGGAGATGTATATTATTTTTTGAAAAATGATGAAAATTCATTAAAACAAAATCATCAATTATTTTCAGGAGCATCTTATCATATTAAAACCAACAATAATTTTGACCCTTACATTGGATTTCAGCCTGGAATGGCACTTACACAGTCTTTTAATTCTCCAAGAAAAGGTAATGAATCTGTTCAACAACTCAGCTCTTCAACTAGTTATAGTCCATTAATTTCAGGTGTTGTGGGGTTTAATTATTATGCTTCCAAATGGTTTCATTTGTTTGTTGACGGAAGAATTGTTCAAGGCAGACATTTGTCTAATTTCAATGCTGTTTCATTAAATGAAGTGCGTATCTCTTTCGGATTGGGATTTAATTTTAATGTGCTTAAGAAGAAATCTTAAGTTTTTTACAAGGCGAACCCTAAACTCAATTTAAAAGCGAAATTATCGCTGGTTTTATCAAATTGATAAGGACCATAGCGGTAGAAAGCACCAATTCCGAAGGTAGAATTATTTAGTTTTAGAATGCTGTTTATCACAAGCCCCGATTCATAAAATCCTTTGTTCATAGTTTTAAAAGCTATTCCTTGATGCAATTCTTTATGGTCTAAATCTCCATATCCAACACTTGATGTTAGAATAAACTCTGGTTGAAACTTTTTTATTTTTAGCAACAATCCTTTGAAACTATGTCGGAAATGTAAATAAACATATTTGTTGGCTAAAAATTCATAGGGCAATATGGTTTCAAAGGCATTTTCAGTAGCAACCATCATTCCTTTTGCACGATAAGTACCAATGGCATGATTTAATTTATGAAGAGGAACTTCACCAAGCGTATAGCCTGTTTCTACTCTAAAATAGGGTTGACCAAGGTTTTTTATCATAAATTTCTTTTCTGTTCTCAGCGTTAGTCGTGTGTATTCATATTCGCCATCAAGCGTAGAAATGCCTTGTTCTATTTTAGCATAAATAATAGGGTAATCGGTTGCTAAGTTATAGGATTGAGAAAGGGTTTTAAGTACTTTTTCTTTATACGCATATCGAAATTCGGCACCTATTTCTGTGAATTGGTAATTTCTATCTCTCAAAAAAGTGAAATCATCAATGGATTTTACAAAATAAGAACTATCGGTTACATTTATATCTTGTTGATTGGCAAATAAGTATGTTTTTAAATATCGTAAAGTTCTAAATTTTAATCGGGCTTCATATTTTTCTAAGTTGTTCATTTTGTCTAAATACAACACCCTAATTCCTCCTGCAGAAATGAAAGGAACTTTATAATCACTAAAATTAACTACACCGGGTTCTTCCACATCTTTTTTATAAGAAAAATTAAGTTCTACATCATTTTGTGGTTGGATAAAAAAAGTAATGTCTCCGCCATATTTTTCCTCCTTATCTTTGAATGAATAAGCTCCATAACCTCCAACAGAAACCCATTTTAAAAGGCGTTTATTGGTATGAAAACCACCACCTAAACGAAAGCCTTCATAATTGTTGTAGGAAACAAATCGATTCAAATCAAGGTCAATTTTTCCCCAAGTTATTTTACCTGTAAAGAAAGCTTCTAATCCCGCTAATTTCTTATCTAAATTTTCAGCTTTACCTAAGCTATCAATTACATGATAGGTATTTTTTTCTTTTTGAGAAAGTGTATCTTCTCTGTATTTATTCCAAAACGCATCATCTTTTCGAGTAGCATTTGGGTCTATTTCTGTATCTACATAACCAAACTGTTTGTTTTTTAATTCAGGATTGAGTTCCACATTTTTAATATAGGTGCGGCTCACCCCAATAAGTTTAAATCCGTTGGCTTCAAGGCTATTAAAATTAATGGTAGAACTGAGTTGTTTTGGAAACCATTTTCCTTCAAGCAATTCGTATTGTTGTTGTATTTTGATGGCAACACCTTCATCTTGTTTATATGGTTCTGCAATTACATTTTGCAGTGCATAACCATTCGTGTTGATATAAAGCAAGCCTTTGAGAGCATCAAAATTTTTATTTTTAAGTGGTGTAAACGAAATAATAAAAACGGTATCTTTTCCACTAAATGTAGTGTCTTCAATTACAAATAAATACTTATTAATACTATTTGTTGAAATAGGATTGAGATAGGCTTTATCCAACACATTCATGTAAGGATTGTAGAAAGAAAAGGATTGTAATTGTGTTCCTAACAACGCAAATGTTGGGTTTTGAAGCCCTGAAACACGAGAAGCAATTACTTTTTCAAAATTTTTATTAGGCTGCTTATAGCTTCGTTCAGTAATTGATTCCATCATCATAATGTAATGATTTTCTAGCCAATTTAACATTTCTTTGTCGTTTGAATCTAGTTTTTCAAATCGTTCTTTATTGTTCACAATAGCAGTATCTGGGTTGCCTGTTACGTATAATTTACTATAAGAGTCATACTTAAAGTCTAGGCTTTTTTCTGGGTTATGAATGTTTCGGTTGTCCACCACTTTTTTTATGATACGATGAGCAGGATTTTCTCCTGCACGAACAATAACTTCTTGCAATTGATAACTCTTTGAAACCAACTCTATCGTAATTTTTTCTAAATCTTGAACATCAACTTCTTGAGCTTCATAGCCCACATAACTTAATTTTAATGAAGTAATTGGCGTTGGCGTATTGAATCTAAAAATTCCATCAATATCGGTAGTTGTTCCAGCATTATTGTTTGCCAAAATATTAACAAAAGCCAAGGGTTTCTTGTTTTTGTTGTCTATCACTTTTCCATAAAGCGTGTGTTGAGCAGATAAATTTCTTGCAAAACATAAGACAAGAAAAATACAACTTATTTTTAACCTCATTGTGATATAAAAAAATTAAAATTACAAAAATTATAGTTTAGCTAATGGTAAATTATTAATTTTTAAAACGATTACGTAAATTTGACAAATGCTCCCTTTCAGTTCTGATACATTTAATTTAGCAAGTAAAATGACTTTTGCACGTATGTATAATGCTTGTAAAGTGTACGTGAGTTTTTGGATAGGAAAGATTGCTAAAAATGGGAAGATTAAAGGGCTACCTATTAGCCTTACCATTGAGCCAACCACAGCGTGTAATTTAGGTTGTCCCGAATGTCCTAGTGGACTAAAAAAATTCACACGACCCGAAGGAAACATCAAAAACCCATTGTATGAGTCTATTATAAATCAAGTTGAAAAGCACGTTTTTTATCTCAATTTTTATTTTCAAGGAGAGCCGTTTATTAATCCTAACTTTTTGGATATGGTGGCTTATGCCAACTCCAAAAAAATATATACAGCAACCTCAACCAATGCTCATTTTTTAACGGATGAGGTGGCAAAAAAGACCATTCAATCGGGGTTGGATAGGTTAATTATTTCCATAGATGGGATTACGCAAGAAGTATATGAAAACTATCGTGTTCACGGTAAGTTGGATAAGGTATTGGATGGAACAAAAAATATCTTAAAATGGAAAAAGGAATTGCAATCCAACACGCCTTATGTTATTTTTCAGTTTTTGGTAGTAAAACCCAACGAACATCAAATTGAGGATGCAAAAGTATTAGCAAAGGAACTTGGAGTAGATGAAATTCGTTTTAAAACAGCTCAAGTGTATGATTATGAAAATGGAAACCCTTTAATTCCAACCATAGAAAAATATGCCCGATACAAAAAGCAAGCGAATGGCAAATATGCACTAAAAAATAAGTTACTCAATGAGTGTTGGCGTATGTGGAGTTCATGTGTAATTACTTGGGATGGAAAGGTTGTTCCTTGTTGTTTTGATAAGGATGCTACTCATCAATTGGGTGATTTGTCAACATCAAATTTCAACCAACTTTGGAAATCTGAAGCGTATCAAAAATTTAGAAAAAACATATTGACCAACAGGCAAAGTATTGATATTTGTAAAAATTGTACCGAAGGAACTAAAGTTTTTGAAGGTAATTAGAACTGTATAATTAATTACTGAAATTGGGCTGTTATTACTAACCTGACGGCAATATATCAATAAAACAAGATGAAATAATTAACTGGGGTTCAGTTAAAAACTAATGCCTTAACATCTATATGCTATCGTATAGTTAACCGTAGAACTTCCGACATTGGTTAGGTCTTTTACATAAACCCTAACTCAAATTTTGCTTCTTCGCTCATCATATCTTTATTCCAAGAAGGTTCCCAAACCATAGTAACAACACATGATTTTACTGACCAAAGTGCTTCTATTTTTTGACGCACTTCTTCGGGCAAACTTTCGGCTACCGGGCATGATGGAGAGGTGAGTGTCATTAAAACTTCGGAGTTAAATTCCTCATCTAACTTAATTTCATATATCAATCCTAATTCGTAAACATCTACAGGAATTTCTGGGTCATATACGGTTTTAAGTACTTCTATAATTTGCATCTCCACATCTTGCTTGGAGAGTTGATTGGTGTGTTCTTTATTTTCTTTCATTGTTCACAGTTTTTCAGTTCACGGTTAACGGTGTTTATTCGTCTCGTAAACTTTTTCTTAATGCTTGAATTTTTATAATAAGTTGTTCAGTTGTTTTGTAAAAATCTTCAAAAATAACCTCATTAATGAGTTTTCTTCTTCTAGCAACGTATAAGCAAGAAATTATTTCTATTCCTGAACGTAAGGCAAACCCTAAAAATCTTTTAAATTCTTTTTTTGATTGACCTGTTGAACCTTCTGCAATATTTAAAGCTATAGAATCTGCGGCACGTTTTGTCTGACTAGTTAAAACATAAAGTTCTTCTTTTGGAAAAGTTAATGTTAATTCGTGGATTTTTCCAGTTAGTTCAACTGCATCTTGCCACACGATTAGTTTTTCAAAGTTAAAGCTCATTCTTTTGTTTTTAGTTCATGGTTTTACTGTCAACTTGTTAACTGTGAACCGAAAACCACAGCATACATTCTAATTTGTTTTAACATTGATAATAGTCCGTTGCTTCTGGTTGGCGACAAGTGTTCTTGTAATCCAATTTGATCAATGAAAAATAAGTCGGCATCAATTATTTCTTGTGGTGTATGGTTGGAAAATACGTTAATCACCAACCCTACAATTCCTTTGGTAATAATTGCATCACTATCAGCAGTAAAAATTATTTTACCGTCTTTTAGTTCAGCGTGCAACCAAACTTTACTCTGACAACCTTTTATTAAATTTTCGTCTGTTTTATATTGCTCATCAATCAACGGTAAATCTTTGCCTAATTCAATGATGTGTTCATATTTATCCATCCACTCATCAAAAAGTGCAAATTCTTCAATTATTTCTTGTTGTGTTTCTTTTATTGTCATATTTTTTGTTTTGGTTCACAGTTTATCAGTTGACAGTTCACAGTGAACTGACAAACCGAAAACAGTTACCTATTTTAACATTTTCACTGCCCTTTTCACTGCATTAATAAAAATATCTATTTCTTCAAACGTATTATAAAAAGCAAAAGAAGCTCTTGCTGTTCCGGGAATATCAAAACGGTTCATCAGTGGTTCGGTACAATGGTGTCCTGTTCGGATAGCAATACCTAATTTGTCGATAATCATTCCAATATCAGATGGATGTGTGCCATCTACCAAAAAGGATAACACACTTGCTTTGTTGGCAGCTTCTCCAATTATTCTAACACCTTCAATTTGCTTTATTTTTTCAGTAGCATAGCTTAATAATTCATGCTCATAAGCTTCAATATTTGCTATGCCAATGTTATTCATGTAATCTATGGCTGCGGCTAATCCCAGTCCGCCAACAATATTGGGTGTTCCTGCTTCAAACTTATGAGGTAATTCGTTATAAGTAGTTTTCTCAAAAGTTACGGTTTTAATCATATCGCCACCACCTTGGTAGGGAGGTAACTCATTTAAAATGGCTTCTTTTCCATATAAAATACCTACACCTGTCGGACCAAACATTTTATGTCCCGAAAAAGCATAAAAATCGCAATCCAACGCTTGCACATCTACTTTGGTATGAGGAACTGCTTGAGCTCCATCAATTAGGATAAAAGCCCCCTCCCCCTCCTTCTCCCCCGAAGGGGGTGTGTGGTGACGAACTATTTTTATAATCTCTTTTACAGGATTAATTGTTCCCAACGTGTTAGAAACGTGGGTAATGGATACTAATTTGGTTTTGTTGGAAAGTAATTTTTTAAATTCATCTATCCGCAATTCACCTTTATCGTTTATCGGAATTACTTTTAAAATAGCTTCTTTTTCTTCGCATATTAGTTGCCAAGGAACTATATTTGAATGATGTTCCATAGTAGAAATAATGATTTCATCGCCTGCTTGCAAATGTTTTTTGCCAAAGCTTGAAGCTACTAAATTGATGCTTCCAGTGGTGCCGCTTGTAAAAATAATTTCGTGTGAATGTTGGGCATTAATAAACTGTTGTACCGTTGTTCTGGCTTTTTCATAAGCATCGGTAGCTTCCTGACTCAAAGTATGAATTCCTCTATGGATATTGCTGTTTTCGTGTTGGTAATAACGATTGATTACATCAATTACCTGTTGTGTTTTTTGCGAAGTAGCTCCATTATCAAAATATACCAATGGTTTTCCATTCACTTGGCGGTGAAGGATGGGGAAGTCTTTTCGGATTTTATCTGAGTTTATAAAGTTCATAAAGTTAAAAGTTTATAAAGTTTTGATTAATCCAGAAAGAATTTTAGATATTTCTTCTGAGAGTTTATATTTCTCATCAAAACTTTCTTTTGAAATTGTTCTTAATTCTTCTGCTAAATAAAGCATAGAACGAATTTCTCCACATGAACCTTTAGCTATAAACAAAAAGTATTTAAATTCATTATTTGATTTTCTTTCAAATCCTTCAGCAATATTGTTCATTATAGAAACAGCAGCCCTCTGTATTTGGTCTTTAAAACCAAAATCTCTACTATCATTAAATTCTTTATAGATGGCTATTGTTAGTTGTTTCGCTTTCTGCCAAGCTATTATATCTTCAAACCTATCTATTTTCATTATATATGGACTATTGTCAACTTTTAACTTTATACTTTATAAACTTTCTAACTAAGTTCTTGCTCAATTTTATTATCAACATACGTATGCAACGCTTCAATAGAAACTTTCTCTAAGGCATCTTTAGCAAAAGCATTAATCATTAATTTCAGTGCTCCTTTTTTCGATATTCCTCTCGATTGTAAGTAAAAAATTGCTTCTTCATCAATTTGCCCTGTGGTAGAGCCATGGCTACATTTCACATCATCGGCATAAATTTCTAACTCAGGTTTTGAATATGCCGCTGCATTATCGGTTAATAAAATATTATTATTCTGCTGAAAAGCATTGGTAATTTGAGCATCTTGTCGTACAAACACTTTTCCGTTAAATACTCCTGTTGATTCATCATCCAAAATACCTTTGTAAACTTCATTAGAATTGCAATGTGGTTTTTTATGGTCAACTACCGTATGGTTGTCAATATGGTCTTTGTTTTTTCCTAAATATAATCCGTTAAGGTTGGTTTCACAGTTGGAGGCATCCACTTCAATGGTTAGGTTGTTTCTTACCAACGCACCATTAAATGTTGCGGTATTGATAGTGAAATTGCTGTTGGCTTCCTGATAAATCTGTTCGGTTGCAATACTAAAATTAGTTTCTTTTTTATCCTGAATTTTGTTGTATTCCAAAACAGCATTTTCGGCAACAACAAATTCAGAAACGTGGTTGTTGAAATTTTTTTCGCCACCAACATTAACAAAAGATTCAATGATTTTTACTTGACTGCCAACATTGGCAACAACTAAATTCCTGCTTTGCGAAATAGTGTTATTTCCGGTAGTAATATTAATGATGTGAAACGGCTTTTCTACTATTTTGTTTTTAGCCACTTCTATGTAAATGCCATCCGTATGAAAAGCATTGTTAAACGCTAAAAATATTTCTTTTTTGTTTTGTGATAGTGTATTAAAATATTTTTTTAACCCGCCAATATTTTGCTTTTTAGCTGCTGAAAGTGAAGTTACCGTAACGCCATCTACCGAAGTAAAATCAGCAACTACATGTCCGTTAACAATTACCAATACTTGTGCATCTAAATTTGGGATTAAAAAATTGCTAACATCAATTTTTTCGGGCTGACCCAACGTATATGTATTGTTTACAATTTTACCCAAACGGGTATATTTCCAATATTCTGTTTTAGAAGTAGGAAAATCCAATTCGTTAAGTTCATTTTTTGCATCATTTCGTAAGCCTTTAAAATAACTATCTTCATTAAATTGAAGTGCACTAAATGTGGCTAAAAATGTATCTTTTTTTGTGAGTTCTGCTGTTGTCATTTTTTTGCGAGTTTGAAGTTTTAATTAGGACTAAAATGATAACTTTTTACTTTTCACTTTCAACTTTTAACTCGTTTTTAATCCAATCGTATCCTTTTTCTTCTAATTCCAGGGCTAATTCTTTGCCTCCAGATTTAACAATTTTTCCGTTATATAAAACGTGAACAAAATCAGGAACAATATAATCTAACAATCTTTGGTAGTGCGTAATAACAATAGTTGCATTGTTAGGCGATTTTAATTTGTTTACGCCATTGGCAACAATTCTCAACGCATCAATATCCAAACCTGAATCGGTTTCATCTAAAATAGATAATTTTGGATTTAACATCGCCATCTGAAAAATTTCGTTTCTTTTTTTCTCACCACCCGAAAAACCTTCGTTAACCGAGCGATTTGCCAATTTAGCATCTAATTCCACTAAAGCCGATTTGTCTTTTACCATTGCTAAAAATTCTTTGGCAGAAATAGGCTCTATACCTTTGTAGGCTCTGGTTTCGTTAATTGCTGTTTTTAAAAAGTTGATGTTGCTCACGCCAGGAATTTCTACTGGATATTGAAAAGCCAAAAACAATCCTTCTCTAGCTCTATCTTCAGGAGCTAAGTCCAGCAAATCTTTACCATCAAATTCTACTGAACCTTCCGTAACTTCAAATTCTTCTCTTCCAGCTAAAACAGATGACAAGGTACTTTTACCTGAACCATTTGGTCCCATGATGGCGTGTACCTCACCAGCTTTCACTTCTAAGTTAATTCCTTTAAGGATTTCTTTACCATCAATATTGGCGTGTAAATTTTTTATTTTAATCATTTCACTTATTTTAATGGAACACGGATAACACTGATTTAGCCGATGTTCACTGATTTTTATATTATTTTTTCATTTTTTCTGTGTAAATCCGTTTAATCTGCGTCATCTGTGTTCTATCCCACACTACCCTCCAAACTAATTTCTAATAGTTTTTGGGCTTCAACAGCAAATTCCATGGGTAATTTATTTAACACTTCTTTTGCGTAACCATTTACAATAAGATTAATTGCTTTTTCAGTATTGATTCCTCTTTGATTGCAATAAAAAATCTGGTCTTCACCAATTTTTGAAGTGGTGGCTTCGTGTTCTATTTTTGCACTACTATTTTTTGCCTCAATGTAAGGAAAGGTATGGGCTCCGCATTGGTCGCCCATCAACAAGGAGTCACATTGCGTGAAATTCCTTGCGTTGCTAGCGTTTTTATGTATTTGCACCAAACCTCGGTAAGAGTTGTTGCTGTGTCCTGCCGATATTCCTTTAGAGATAATTGTGCTTTTCGTGTTTTTCCCTAAGTGTATCATTTTTGTTCCTGTATCGGCTTGTTGGTAGTGGTTGGTTACTGCTACTGAATAAAATTCACCAACAGAATTATCGCCTTTTAAAATACAAGATGGATATTTCCAAGTAACAGCAGACCCTGTTTCTACTTGTGTCCACGAAATTTTTGCATTCTTGTGGCAAATACCTCTTTTAGTTACAAAATTATATACGCCACCTTTACCTTCTTTATCGCCAGGAAACCAGTTTTGTACGGTTGAATATTTTATTTCTGCACCATCTAAAGCAATTAATTCTACAATAGCTGCGTGTAATTGGTTTTCATCTCGTGATGGAGCCGTACAACCTTCTAAGTAACTCACATAACTGTCTTCGTCAGCTACTACTAAGGTTCTTTCAAACTGTCCGGTATTGGCTTCATTAATTCTAAAATAGGTAGAAAGTTCCATCGGACAACGAACCCCTTTCGGAATATAACAAAAAGAACCATCGGAAAAAACAGCTGAATTTAAAGCAGCATAGAAATTGTCGGATGTTGGAACAATTGTTCCCATATATTTTTTAACTAAATCTGGATGATTATGAACTGCTTCACTAAAAGAACAGAAAATAATTCCCAATTCTTTTAATTTTTCCTGAAAAGAGGTTTTTACAGAAACGGAATCAAAAACAAAATCAACAGCAACACCACTCAATGCTTTTTGCTCATCCATAGAAATCCCAAGCTTATCCATAGTAGCTTTCATTTCGGGGTCAATGTCTTCCCATTTTACATCTCCTTTCATTTTTGGAGCGGAATAATAAGATAATGCCTGAAAATCTATTTTTGGGTAACGCACGTGAGCCCACTGAGGCTCAACCATTTTTTGCCAAATTCTAAAAGCATTTAGTCGGTATTCCAACAACCATTCTGGTTCGTTTTTCTTTTCAGAAATCAAACGAACAACACCTTCACTTAACCCTACAGGAATTTTGTCAGACTCTATTTCACTTGTGAATCCGTATTTATATTCTTTATTTTTTAATTCTTCTTTTAAATCGTCTTCTGTGTATGCCATTTTATTAGTTTATAAAGTTTAAAAGTTTATAAAGTTTAAAAGTTTATAAAGTTTATTTGTCCATTTGGTTTTTACTTTACAAACTTTATGAACTTTCTACTTACAGGGAGAAGCTTTCTCCGCAACCACAAGTCCTGTTAGCGTTAGGATTTTTAAAAATAAAGCCTTTGCCATTTAATCCACCTGAAAAATCAAGTTCTGTTCCAGCAAGGTATAGAATGCTTTTTTTGTCGCAGACTACTTTTACTCCTTTGTCTTCAAATTCTTTATCATTTTCGGTCATAACATGATCGAAAGTTAATTCATAGGTTAATCCTGAGCAACCACCACCCTTTACACCAACTCTTATAAAGCTGCCTTCTGGCGAATTATCTTCTTGCATTAGTCTAATGGCTTGGTTTTTTGCGTTTTCTGAAACTGTTATCATAATTTTGTTATTTAGATTCATTCTAAATTAAGGCAAAAGTACCTAAAAAAAGGTAGCTGAACAAAGAAAAAGTGAAAAAAGTAAATCTAAATTTAAATAGATTGTTCAATAAATGAAATTCTTACCTTTGCCTTATGTTTGAAGATAAAAATAACCCCAAAGAAATTGAGAATCTTGGTGAATTTGGCTTAATCAACCACCTTACCTCTCAAATAAAATTAAAAAATCCAACTTCTGTTAAAGGCGTTGGAGATGATGCGGCTGTAATTGCTCCATCTAAAAATAAACAAATCGTGGTAACTACTGATATGTTAGTAGAGGGTATTCATTTTGATTTACTTTATACCCCTTTTAAACATTTGGGATATAAGGCTGTTACAGTTAACCTTTCGGATGTTTATGCTATGAACGCGGTGCCTACTCAAATTACTGTTTCCATTGCTGTTTCTAATAAGATTTCTATTGAAGCCTTAGAAGAATTGTATGCAGGTATGTTGTTGGCTTGCGAAATTTATGGAGTTGACTTGGTTGGTGGAGATACTACCTCGTCAAATTCGGGGTTGATTATAAGTATAACTGCTGTTGGAGAAGCAGAAAAGAAAGAAATAGTTTATAGAAATGGTGCAAAAGAAAACGATTTAATATGTGTTTCGGGCGATTTGGGAGGAGCTTTTGTTGGGCTACAGCTTTTGGAAAGAGAAAAACAAATTTTTAATGAAAACCCTGCTATTCAACCTGATTTTTCAGGTTATGATTATGTGTTAGAAAGACAATTAAAACCTGAGCCACGACAAGATGTAATAGATATGTTTAAAGAATTAGACGTTTTACCAACTTCTATGATAGATATTTCTGATGGGTTGTCTTCTGAACTAATTCACCTTTGTACCCAGTCTGAAGTGGGATGTGCAATTTATGAGCATAAAATACCCATAGACCCATCAACCGTTATAGGGGCCGAAGAATTGAAGTTGAGCCCAACCGTTTGTGCCTTAAATGGAGGCGAAGATTATGAATTGCTTTTTACCATTTCATTGGATAATTATGAGAAAATTAAAGACCAAAAAAGAGTAAGTATAATAGGTCATATTACTTCCAATAAAGGACAATATCAATTGGTTTCTAATGATGAAGTAGTGCATCCGCTTACCGCTCAAGGCTGGAATGCCTTGCAAGGAAGGAATTAATTTGTAAAATATTTTTAGTAATTTCGTAGTGTGAAAATGTTTCGAACCATACTTAGTTTACTTGTAGTTTTTACGCTGCTTAATACTTATGTTGGTAAGACTATTCACGAATTATTTTTTCATCATGAAGGAGTACATTGCGATGCTGTAAATGAAAAGCATTTTCATACTATTGAATATCACGGAGAAGATTTAGTTTGTACTTTCAACTTCTCAGCTTCTTCAGAAGCAAGCAATAAAAACCATCATTTCTTTAGTTTCTTAAATGAAAAAACCATTGTTAGTGAATACTTAACTGTTTTCATTAATAAAAATACTAATAAAAACAGTCCTCTCAGAGGTCCACCTACCGCCTAATTCATCCCGATTTTTCGGCACTTTAAAAATCATTTTTTTTTTTTTATGTTCTTACAGCAAATTGCTATTGGAACTAATTCACAATTAATTCAACTAAAATGAAGGGTTTATTTCTCTTACTTTTGTTGAGCATAGTTGGTCAATCTGTGGTATTTACACAAACACCTTCTTGCGAGTTTACTCTTTCAGGAATTGTAATTGACGAACATGATCAACAAGCTTTATCTTATTCTACAATTTATATTGTTGAATTAGAAAAAGGATATATTTCCGATATAAACGGTGTTTTTTTCGCTCCTAATTTGTGCAACAAAACCTACACATTAGTTATTGGTCACATAGGCTGCGAACCAGATACAATCCAAATTTCTATTACCGAAAACACTAAAAAAACCTTTTATTTAGAGCATCATATTGAAGAATTAAAAGAATTTGCTATCATAGAAAACGAAATAAAACCTTTATCTTCTGTGGTAAAAAAAGAACTTTCTTTTGAAGAACTCAATAAAACAAGAGGTAAAACCTTAGGCGAAAGCATGAAAGAACTTACTGGAGTTACTTCTCTAACTACAGGAAATTCCATTTCTAAACCTGTAATTCACGGAATGCATAGCGATAGGATTCTCATTCTCAATAATGGAGTTAGGCAAGAAGGGCAGCAATGGGGTAGTGAACACGCTCCCGAAATTGATCCTTTTATTGCTAATAAATTAAGTGTGGTAAAAGGTGCTCAAAGCGTACGTTATGGAGCAAATGCAATAGGTGGTGTTGTGTTAGTTGATCCTTCCGATTTACCAAATAATACGGGAGTTAATGGAGAAATACATGCTATTGGGTTCTCTAACGGACAACAAGGCGTTACTTCTGCTACTCTGGAAGGAAAAAGCAATAAACTTTTTGGTGTTGCTTGGCGTGTACAAGGTTCATTGAAAAAAAGTGGAAACGTGCAAGCACCCAATTATTTTATGAAAAACACAGGTATGGAAGAACAAAATTTTTCATGGGCATTGGGTTTGAATAAAAAAAAATATGGCGTTGAGCTGTTTTATAGTCAATTTAATTCTACTGTTGGAATTTTTTCGGCAGCTCACATTGGCAATTTAACTGATTTACAGATTGCTTTTTTAGCTGAAGAACCATTGGAAAAATCCAATTTTACCTACAACATCGAGCGTCCTCGCCAAGAAATTGAGCATGAGTTATTTAAAGTGAAAAGCTACATAGTTACAGGAAAACAAGGGAAACTTCAATTGATGTATGCTCGTCAGTTCAATCTTAGGAATGAGTTTGACAAACATCTGCCAAGAGGCACTGAAGCAGACCTAAACATACCGGAACTTAAATTTGGCTTAACCACACACACGGGAGATATGATTTGGGAACACGAACGAATTAAAAGCCTGAAAGGCTCTGTTGGGATTAATGGAATCTACCAGGAAAATACAACTCAAGGGAGAAATTTTATTCCTAATTTTATTAAATATAGCTCAGGTATTTTTTGGATAGAAAACTGGACAAGCCGTGATTATAAGCTCCAGATTGAAGGAGGGATTCGATATGATAAAATTTATCAGAAAGCATATGTTTGGAAAAATCAAGTATTGACCGAACCTGACTTTAATTATGAGAATTTTTCTGGAACAATTGGCAGTGTTTATAAGCTGACTAATAAGGTAACTTTAGGATATAACTTTGGTTCGGCTTGGCGTCCACCAGGAATAAACGAGTTGTTTAGCGATGGCGTTCATCATGGTGCTGCTGCTGTAGAAATTGGCGACAGAACACTATCTCCCGAAAAGGCTTATAACAACCTTTTTTCTGTAGAATATCGTGCTAAAAAACTGCTCATTCAAGTGGAAGGCTATTACAACCACATTGCTGATTATATTTATTTAGCTCCTGAATTGCCGCCAACACTAACCATTAGAGGTGCTTTTCCTACTTTTAGATACAAGCAAACAAAGGCTACATTTAAAGGTGTTGATACAAAAGTGGAGTATCATTTCCATAAAAATGTTACTTATACAGGAAAAGTTGCTTTAATCAGAGCATTTGATGAAACTGCTGCTGAATGGTTGTTTGGGATTCCTTCTGATAGATTTGAAAATGGTATTAACTTTCATGTAGATAGTTTAAAATCATTAAAAAATTTATTTATAGGTGTTTCGTTGCAACATGTGTTAAAACAAACTAGGTATGAGGCTAATTCTGATTTTGTGCCACCACCAAAAGGTTATGAATTACTAAGCTTACAAGCTGGATTGGAAATGCCATTATACAAAACCAAAAAACAAACTGTGCCGCTAATAATCGGGATGCAAATCAATAATTTATTAAACACCACTTATCGTGATTACCTTAACAAATTCAGGTATTATAGCGATGAGATGGGTAGAAATTTTATACTACAATTAAAAACAACATTTTAAAAAATTAAACATATGAAAACAATACAAAAAATAACCAAAGCAAGTTTATATCTATTCTTAGCAGTTACATTAATTATTGGCTGCAAAAAAGACAAAGATTCGCCAAAACCTTCTCCAATAAATCCTCCTGTGAATGAGGAAGAATTGATTACTACTGTTAAAATTACATTTGTAGATACCGCAGGTGTAGAGCCAACAGTAACTGTCTTTTTTAGAGACCCTGATGGCGATGGAGGAAATGCTCCAACACAATTTGACACTATTAGATTAGCTGCGAACACTATTTATAGTGCCACCATAGAATTGTTTGATGAATCAAAAAATCCTGTGGAAAATATAACACAAGAAATTCAAGATGAAGCTGACGAACACATTTTTTGCTTCACGCCTACTAATGTGAATCTAAGCATTATCAGAACAGATTCTGATGGTACTTATGAAATAGGTTTAACCTCTCAATGGACTACAGGAACTACTTCTGTTGGTACCACTCAAGTAGTGTTGAAACACCAACCAAGTGTAAAAGATGGCACTTGTGGTCCAGGAGATACGGATGTAGAATTGAATTTTGTTACCGAAATACAATAACAGGCTGCTTTTTAACCTGAGCTCGGTTTAAGGTAAGTTTATCGAAGTGAAGTAAGAACAAAGTATTTTGCCCATTTCGATACATCCCGCAATAGTTCGGGGCACTCAATGTTACAAAATACAGAAACTTTGTCGTTATCCCGAACTCAGGTTATTAAAATAAAAAGATTTGAAATTTCAATTTTTATTTCGAATTTTTCGGAACTGAAAAATGAAACTGGAGACCCTTTTCTTATTGTTGCGTTGAAGCTGAATGATTGATTTATTATCAAAAACCTAATTCACTATAAAATCTGAAGTAACAATGGTGTTGCTTTTGTGCAAGGCTCTGTCAACAATAAATAATTCATATCGGAAAGTATCTGCATTGAAATCAAACAAAAGTTTAACTTCTGTTTCACCTTCTAGTGGTTTTTTAGCTTCATTTTCTATGAAAGGAATACGTAAATGCAACTCAGTAGTATCAAATTTGTTTTCACTCACATTAAAGTTAATTATTGGAGATTTCAACACCCAAATTCCGTTTTGTTTCTCATAATAATCAACAAACAAATTAAATTCTTGATTTCCTAAGTTTTCAAATTGTTTTAGCCCTAAATCGCCATCACCATCATAAAATTCAAACCGAACTGTTACAAAAGATTGATCTGGCGAAAACCAGCCATCAAGAAATGTTATTTCAGGAGGTACGGGTGTTGGGTCTTCTTTTTCACAACCAAAACTAAGAAAAAGTAGTATGATTATAACTAATTTTACATTCCAATTCATACGTAGCTATTTTATACCATAAAATTACAAAATATTTCTTTTGAAAAATCATAATGCTATATTTAACATCTCATCTGAAAAGGATTTCAATTCTTTGGCTCTTGCTGTTTTTCACTACCAATATAAAAACAATGCCGTTTATAATAGTTTTTGCAGCCTTTTAAATGTTAATCCCAACAAAGTAACTTCTATTGAAAAAATTCCTTTTTTACCCATTTCTTTTTTTAAAACACATGCCGTTAAATCAGGAGATTTTAAAGAAGAAATTGTTTTTTTAAGTAGTGGGACAACAGGGGAAACACCAAGCAAACACTTCGTGAAAGATGTTAATTTTTATAAGGAAAGTTTTTCTAGATGCTTTGAACAATTTTATGGAACTCCATCCAACTTATGCATTTTAGCTTTGCTCCCCTCCTATTTGGAAAGAGAAGGCTCGTCATTGATTTACATGACTGAAGCACTAATCAAAGCAAGCAAGCACCCTAAAAGTGGGTTTTACTTGCATAATTTAGATGAATTAGTGGAGCAATTAACCCAGCTAGAAGCAACTAACCAATCTACACTTTTAATAGGAGTTTCGTTTGCATTACTGGAGTTAGCCGAAAAACACACGCTTAATCTTACAAACACCATTATTATGGAAACAGGTGGAATGAAAGGCAAACGAAGGGAACTGACAAGGGACGAATTACATACCTTTTTGACTCACAAATTTGGAGTTAACACCATACATTCCGAATATGGAATGACTGAATTATTATCTCAAGCCTACTCCAATGGAAATGGAATATACACTCCGCCAAATTGGATGAAAATAATAATTAGAGATGTAAACGATCCTTTTAATTTATTACCCAACCAACAAACAGGAGGAATAAACATCATTGACCTCGCCAACATTGATTCATGTGCTTTCATCGCTACACAAGATTTAGGAAAAACCATCAACAACAATCAATTTGAAGTGTTGGGCAGGTTTGATAATAGTGATTTAAGAGGTTGTAACTTATTAATCTCATAAAAAAATTAATGTATTTATTTTTTACTTATAAGTAAATTATTTATGAGTCCCGTCTAAAAACTATTTTTTTTGCCACTAAGGCACAAAGACTCAAAGTTTCACAAAGATTAAAACATTGAAATTCTGCCTTTTGTGCATCTTAGTGTCTTAGTGACTTTGTGGCATTCTTCATGTTTTTGACTTTTTAGACGGAACTCATTTATGTTTTAACAATAAATATCACTTATAAGTAAAGCACAAGCGAAGCAAGTTATACGAATCCTCACAGCCTTACAGAAAAATTAAAATAGTTTATAGAACTCTTAACTTATTATTACTACTTTTGGAATAATTATTGATACCTGTTTTGCTTAAAAAAAATAATCTAAAATTATAACTATGAAACCACTAAGTAAATTATTAATTATCTCTCTAATTGCTTTTCTATATGCTTGTAGCTCAAGCATTCCGTTCACAAATGACGATAAAGTTAAATACAACTTGGATGAAGCAAGTTTGAAAAAAGTACAATTTTTTGTTTCTCGTGATATCGTTCTTCAACGAGGAGAGCGAACCAATGAAGCTCAAGAATTTGATAAAGATGGAAAATTAATTATTTCCAGCTCTGCCACATTAGATGAAATTCTTATCAAAGAAGGAACACCAGGTGTGTTAGTGAAAATGATAGATGGAAACAAACTAGCCATTAGTTTTGATGCTGTTGATGATAATAAATACTTGGTTTTTGGAGACCCTAACAACCGAGGCAGATACAACCTTATGGGAGCTGAGTGGAACAATGGTAAAGGAAAAATAAGCTATGGAGGAAAAGTTTACTACGTGATGCCAGGCGGTGCAGGAGCTTATTTAAAATACAAAATGAAAAAAGTTAATGATAACAAAAAAAGCCAGAGTACTGTTAAAGGAAGAAAAGTTAATTAGTTAGAATTTGCAGATACAGACTTTGCAGATTATAAATCTCAAAACCTAACCAATAAATTTGGTTAGGTTTTTTTAATTCATTGCCTATTATGGAAAAAAAACTCGAAGAAACAGTTGAATATCTACAAAAACAAGGAATTACCTCTCCTGAAATTGGAATAGTTTTAGGAACTGGACTGGGTGGTTTAGTGAACGAAATTGAAATCATCAAACAAATTAGTTACGATTTAATTCCAAATTTTCCTGTTTCAACTGTTGAATCACATCATGGAAAACTAATTTATGGTAAAATAAACAATAAATTAGTGTTAGTAATGCAAGGAAGATTTCATTATTATGAAGGTTATGATATGAAACAAATCAGCTTCCCTATTCAAGTAATGAAACAAGTAGGCATTAAGTATTTGTTAATTTCAAATGCTGCAGGTGCGTTGAATCTTAATTTTAAAAAAAGCGAGTTAATGCTAATTACCGACCATATTAATCTTTTTCCTTCAAACCCATTAATTGGAAAAAACAATGAAGATTTAGGCCCTCGCTTTCCAGATATGAGTGAGCCTTATTCAAAAAAATTGTCTGGTTTACTTCAAAAAATTGCCTCCGAAAAAAACATAACACTCAACACTGGTGTTTATGTTTGCGTAATGGGTCCCAACCTTGAAACCAAAGCCGAATACAAAATGCTTAAATTATTAGGAGCCGATGCTGTTGGAATGAGTACTGTTCCTGAAGTTATTGCAGCTAACCACATGACATTACCTTGTTGTGCAATTTCGGTATTGACCGATGAATGTGATCCTGAAAATTTGACTTCTGTAGCCATAGAAGACATACTCAAAGCTGCTGCTGTTGCTGAACCTAATCTAACAACACTTTATAAGGAAATAATTTCTAACCTATAAAATTTTTGTTTTTGTTGTCAACTAAAGTAGTTTCCTTAATTTTGCACGCATTATGAATATTCAAGTATTAAAATCTAAGATTCACCGTGTAAAAATTACGGAAGCCGATTTGAATTATATTGGTAGTATTACCATTGATGAAACATTGATGGATGCCGCTAACATTATTGAAGGCGAGAAAGTTCAGATTGTTAATTTAAACAATGGCGAACGCTTAGAAACTTACGTAATTAAAGGAATGAAAAACTCAGGAAACATCTGTTTGAACGGACCTGCAGCAAGAAAAGTAGCTGTTGGAGATGTTATCATTATTATTTCGTATGCTTCTATGGATTTTGAAGAAGCAAAATCCTTTAAACCTACACTCATTTTCCCTAACGAAGCAACCAATAAACTTAAATAGAGTTTGTCCATAATGTCCGATATCATCGTTATTCTCGAACTTCAAATCAGTCATTTACTTCAGTACACTCCTGATTTTCAGTTCATCGAAACCTTGATCTCGAACATTCTGAACCAAACTCTCGACTAAATGGACAAACTCTAAATAAATTATTACTTGAAAAAGACTATTATTTCCACGCTTAAAGTAATCATCCCTCTTGGGTTGGGTATTTTCTTAATCTGGATGGTTTACAAAGATTTAACTCCTGAAAACATTTCAGATATCAACAAATCTTTTCATGAAATCAATTATGTGTTTTTGCTTTTATCCGTTCTTTTTGGAATTTTTAGTCACTTAAGCAGGGCTTGGAGATGGAAATACCCCTTAAATCACTTAGGGTATAAACCCAAAATTTACAACAGTTTTTTTACAACAATGATAGGCTATTTTGCAAACATGGGTATTCCTAGAAGTGGAGAAATTTTACGTTGTGGAGTGATGAGTAAATATGAAAACATT
>PHDR01000291.1 GCA_002841035.1 Bacteroidetes bacterium HGW-Bacteroidetes-12
TTATAGGACTAACAATAAATCATGGGTTATGTTTAACCTATTGTTAATTTAATAACGGTTTACCTAGATTTAATCTAAATAAAATGCAAATATAGTGAGTTTGATTGGAATGGCGAAAGGATTTCTTGCTAATTGATAGCTAAGATAGATTAATAACAGTATAGCAATTCGCTTTGATTATTTGCGAAAAATGAATTACGGTATAGTGTTTTCAATCTGATGAATTTCTTCAATTTTTGAGTTTATAAGAATTAGAGCATCGAATACGCTTTGCTCAGGGGATATGAAGTTGAAGTCATTCCAAAAATCTTCGTCGTATTCGTAGCTATTGTCAAAAAATATTGTATTAATTGTTTCAACTTCTTTTCTGTTAAATCGGGTTACGTTTTGGTTGTCAACCTGACTAATAGCAAGTTCAAAAAACAGATGAAATGGGTTGTAAAAGAAATTTCTTCGTTGACGGTATTTAAATAGGAGGTCACCTCTAACATGCGATAAATAGTACTTACCATCAAATTGGCTATAACGAATTGAGTACTTTATGCTTTCGGGTTTAAACTTAAAGCGTCTGTTGCTTTTGAAAACATAATTGTCAGTAATCCCCGAAATATACTTAGGGTTGATCTCAAAGTCAGCGCCTAAGAACGCTAAACTTGCCATGTCGATATAAAGCACACCCATAAACAGAGGTTCTCTTGTATACTCATTTTGTTCAAAGGCTATTGCATAAGCAGTAGACCCTCCAATATTTATAATGTCTTTACGAGTGAAATTATAGTTTTCCCAATATTCATCTTGAAAATAAGGGGGTGTGTTCTTCATTATATCGAGGGTTAATGAGCTATTTATTCCACCGCGTAGCTTTATGCTAATAGTATCCGATAGTTCAACATTCTGAGTTTTTCTCGATTTCAGCAACTTCACTTGATCACTTTCAAGCTTTTTGTTGTAGGGTGCTTTGTATATTTTAAAGATGGCTTCAGAGTAGTTTTGATAACGGTTTTCTTTAATTACTCCCTCTCTGTAAAAGGAGTTTAAGTACAACGGTTTGTCGCTATAATTAATTGGAATCTTTGATATAGCTTCTTTAACAAGTTGTTTGGGCTCAATGTTTCTTATGATAACTTCTTGAATTGATATGTAATCCGTTGAAAGGTAAATATCCACTAAATCGTTCTCTAGCATTTCTATTAGTACACTTTTGGATTTGTATCCCAAGTGAGAAACCACAATGTGTGATGCTATGATATTTCGAGGTATTTTTAAAACGAAGACTCCATCAAAATTTGTAACATTTCCAAGCGATTTATCGGGTAGTCCAACAGTTGCGTAAGCAAGAGGTTTTCGGGTTTTAGAGTCGAGCACTCTACCCTTAATCGATATGTATTTTTGCTCTTCTAGTACCTTTTGGGCTTCATTATTTGGCTTTGACGAGAGGTTACGGGAAATAAGAATATGCTGATCAATAACCTTAAAAACTAATGTTGTGTCGTTTAGTATTTGTTGTAAAGCATCGTAAAGTGTTATGTTGCTTATGTTTATTCTAATTTGCCGATCGTTGTAAACAATTTTACTATCGTATGCAAAGAAGTACCCAATGCTGTCTGATAGTTGATTTAAGGCTTGATAAACTGTTGTGCGCTGGCGTTTTAGCGATACCCTTTCATTAAAAACATCAACATTCTCTTGTGAAAAGATTGTGGAATGGCTTAAAAATAAACATACTAGGATTAGCCCAAGCTTTTTGGGAAGGAATTTAAAGGTATTTATGTTCAATACTTTACCTTTTTGCATTACTGCTCTGCCATAGTATTATTGCGTTATCGGTATGTTGTGCTTCAAGGCTAAGAGCAGCACATATTACCTCAACGATTGAGTTTAAAGAGTTATTGTAAAATGTTACTGTAATTCTATTGTTTTGGAGTTCGGGTGAATTAAGAATAATGTTTGATTTGTAATTTTTATTAATTACTTGTATAATATTGGCAATGGATTCATCTTTAAAATGTAACCGTTGGGTTTTCCAAAGATGATATGATTTATCTAATACAATGGATTTTGTAAGCTGATTGTTTGCTAAGGTTACCCTTTCACCTGCAGTGGCAACAAGAAAACTTTTATCGTTTGTTTTAGAGGAGATACTAACAGTGCCAGACTCAACAACCACTTCGAAGTTGTTTTGATTCAATGATTTAACTGTAAACGATGTGCCGAGAACTATCACAGTAGCATCCTTAGTGACAATTTCGAAAGGAAGGTTAGGGTTGGAGGTAACATCAAAGAAAGCCTCGCCGTTAAGGTTGAGTTTCCGGTTCTTTTCACCGAATTTATGATTGAATGAGATTTGTGTATTGGGTTTAAGGTATATTGTGCTACCATCAACTAAAGTTTCAACCATAGTAGATGGATCTGATGATGATTGAATAATGATATCTTTACTCCAAATCCCTGACAGTAGGAACACAGAACTAATAATAAGTATAGTAAGCATTGCGGCTGCAAGTTGAGCCCACTGCATCTTATAAATAGGAATAGCCTTTGTCTCAGCAATCAAATCTTCATTTTCAAGTTTACAAAGTATACTATTCCAGGCCTTATCAACATTAGGTTTTTTTACTTTCTCGCTACCCATTAATTTCCAATCGTGTTTCATTTCCCTTATTAATAATTCATTCTCAATATGCATGTTAACTATGGCTTCAAAATTCACTAATTCCTTAGAAGTCATCTCTTCTGCAATATATTTGGCAATTAGCTCTGCGTGTTTTGGTATGTTGATATTAAGTTTCATGGATCTATTGATTTGCTGAGATTTGATAGTACCCTTTAAGATTTAGTCTAAACATTTTTAGCGCTTTGCCCATATTTGCCTCTACGGTTTTAACTGATATAGAGAGCCTTTGAGCAATCTCGTGGTATTTCATCCCCTCGTAACGGCTTAAAACAAAAATCTCTTTGCATCTATCAGGAAGTTCATCTATGGTTGACTCAATTATTTGATTCAACTCTTCGGTTTCAATGTTGCTAGATGAGTAATCATCATAATCCTGTCCTTGCAATCTCAGAACGTTATTATACTTCTCCTTTACCTGTTGATGATTTATTGTTTTTATGCATTTATTCCTAACAGCTTGATATAGATATGATTTCAATGAGGTGGTGATTTCAAGCTTCTCCCTATTTTTCCAGTAATTGTAGAATAAGTCTTGAACAATATCCTCAGCTGAATCCATATCCTTAATAAATCTAAAGGCATAATGACAAAGAGGAGAGTACAAGTTTCTGAACAACTTCTCAAACTCACCTATGTCTCCCTTTTGAATACGTTTGTGCGTTGATATGATTGATAAACGCATACAGGTTTAAATTTTCGCCAAAGATAAACAATTTGATCCTTTAAAATTCCTAAACCTAAAACTACTCTGCCCCAAGGAGCAGAGTAATTTAGGTGGGACTATATTGATTACTCCTGGAGCCTTTTTAAGCGCTTGCCATATCTTTTAATGGCCTCATCAATCGATTCCTCTGGTTTAATGTAGTTGTGCTCACCCCAGAAATCCTTGTCATTGAATGCCTCTACTGTTTCTGCAAGAATCTCATTAGATTTGAATGATTCTCTAATTGGGAAACGAGTAGTGTTTTCCAAATCCCTATCAGTAATAGCCATTTCGGCGGTTACTG
>PHDR01000292.1 GCA_002841035.1 Bacteroidetes bacterium HGW-Bacteroidetes-12
TATAAGCCTCTTTTGTTTAATGTAACAACGTGTTATGAATTAGGTATTTATTGTGAGATTGGAGAAGAGAAGAAGGCATTAGCTATGATACCTGAAATTGAGAAAAACTTAAAATTATACGATACAGAAACGAATGAGATTAATAAATTGCTTTTTTATCTCAATATTGCGATTGCTTATCTTTTTAATGAAAAATATTCAAAATCAATCTATTGGTTAAATATATTTTTAAATGATTATAACATTAAAAAAAATGATGTGGGTTCTAACATTTACTATTATGGACATTTAATAAATATGATAGCTCATTTTGAAGCAAAAAACTATGATTCAATAAATTATCTTTATAACCAGTCTGTTAATAATTTAAAAAAAATTAGACCTTTGAGCAAATTTGATGAAGCTATCTTAAAATTTATTAAGAAAATGGCTTCTCAAAAAATAGCATTGAAAAAAGAACAGATTAATGCGTTCAAAGAGTTAAGAAGTATGTTAGAAGAAGTGATAAAAGATCCAAAAGAAACAATTTCATTGCATTTTTTTGATTTTTTTGCTTGGATAGATAGTCATATTGAAAATGAAAATATGGCTTTTTTAATTCGTAAAAAGAAATTGGGATAATCTACTTTGTTACTACTCAGCTAATGTAAATAGAACACAGATAACGCAGATGTTACGGATATGCACGGATTTTTTATACTAAAACTTAATTTTTTATTTATCTGTGAGCCGACCAAAGGGAGCTCAACGAAGTTAAAACCCGCTTAATCAGTGTTATCAGCGTTCCATTGCGTTAAATAGAGCTGAGTAGTAACTCTTATTTTTTTGTCAACCCAAAGAATTCTGCAATCCAATAGGTAGAGTGAAAACCAATGTCTTTAGTATGGAAATCCATTTTTCCTCCTTTGGTAATTTCATTTCCTGGAGTAATTAATATTTTGTGTGAAATTTTTTTAGCCCTCAGACTAATGATTTTTGTATGATTGGTATTATTGTAATAAAATTGAGCATTAAGCAACGCATTTCCTAAATAATTATTTTTCACTTCAACATTTGATGTTTCTAATTGATGTTTTCTTAGCCATTGATTAAGTATTCTATCTGCATTTTTTTTAGGAACAATTTTATCTTTTTCGCCTTGTAAAATAGCTATTCGTGGTTGAATTATAGGAGCTTCAGAATTGGAGTTAAATAAAATAGAAGGTGCAGCTAGCAAGGCTCCAGCATTAAATAATTTGGGGTAAGCATTAAGCATGGCATTGCTCATTCCTCCTCCTGCAGACATTCCTGTTATAAATACCATTGAACTATCAATGTTAAAGTTTGCAAAACAATAATCTATCATTTGTTTGATGGACGCTACTTCTCCTTTGTCTTTTTTGGATTCAAAGCTTAAAAAAAAATTATAGCATTTTGCAACATTGTTTATTTGCCGCTGTTCAGGATAAACTATTATAAAATTTAGGCTATCGGCTAACTTGTTCCACCCTGTTTCTTTGCTTATTTGAGAGGCACATTGCGTACAGCCATGCAACACAAATACTAATGGATTTTTTTTGGAAGTATCTAGGTTATTAGGAACATAAGTGTACATTTTTAGGTTGCCCTTATTTTTACCAAATTTTTTAACTTTAGTTAAATTGTTTTGAGCTAAACAGCAAAAATTGGATGCAACAAATAGGAGTATTAGTATTTTTCTCATTTACAGAATGATTAAAATTAATTTAATAAACAAAAATAGGTTTTTTGAATTAATAGTATAATAAGTGTAAATAAAACTATTTTCTTATGTCAAAACAATTGATTTAATGAAGATTAACAAAAAGATTGGCAAAAGGCTCATGAAAAATTAAAAAACAAAAAAACTCTTTAGAAAGTATAAGTGGGTTCTATAGCATATTTCGAGACTTTTATACTATTTTTGAGAACCTAATATGAATTAAGTGAACTTAGTTTCTAAAAAATGGATGTTTTTTTTACTGGCAATAACCTTGGCAGCAGTTGGTTATTGGCTGGTGCCGTCAGAAACTAATCCTAAAGCACCCATAATGGCAGCAATAGTTATTGTAATGGCTATTTGCTGGATTTTTGAAGTGCTGCCCATAGCTGTAACCTCATTGTTTCCTATGTTTTTATTTCCATTATTCGGAATTTTAGATGCTAAAGACACTGCCGTTTTTTATGGTAAAGAAATAATTTTTTTGTTTTTAGGAGGGTTAATGTTAGCTCAAGGCATTCAGCAATCTAACTTACACCAGCGGTTGGCATTAAAAATTGTAAGTATTATTGGAAGCAAACCTGCACATCTTATTTTAGGTTTTATGATAACCACTGCATTTTTAAGTATGTGGATATCCAACACCGCTACAGTAATGGTTATGATGCCCATAGGAATTTCTATTATTGAAGAGTTAAAGACAAGCTTTGCCGAAAAAAACAAAAAAATAATCAGCCAATTTGCCGTTGCGTTGATGTTGTGCATTGCCTATGCTGCCGATATTGGCGGAATGGCAACCGTTATTGGCACTATGCCCAACATGATTTTTATAGAAATGTACCAAACTATTTTTCCTGAAAAAGCAGCAATAGGTTTCACACAATGGATGATGATGGGTCTGCCTATATCCATCACTTTTATTATAACAGGTTGGTTGTTGCTTACTAAAATTATTTACAAAATGCCAAAATCTAACTTGCTAAAAAGCAACGATGTTGTAAAAAATCAGTTGTGCGGTTTGGGAAAAATAAATAGAGATGAAGCATTATCTGGTTTAGTATTTTTTATGGCTGCTGTTTTGTGGGTAACAGGCTCCGATTTACGCTTATCCGAAAATACAACCATTCATGGTTGGCGAACCACTTTTGGTTTAGAAATGACTACCGATGCAACAATTGCCATTGCAGCCGCTACGCTGTTGTTTTTAATTCCTTCACAAAAAAGAAAAGGAGAAATGTTATTAAAATGGAGCCATGTGCATAGCCTGCCTTGGGGCGTTTTATTGCTTTTTGGAGGAGGTTTTGCCATTGCAGGTGGCTTCACATCATCTGGCCTATCGGAAGTGATAGGAAAAATGTTTACCCAACTTACCTTTTCTTCGCCCGTAATAATGGTAATCATCGTTTGCGTTGTGCTAACCTTACTTACTGAAGTTACCTCCAACACAGCAACAACTAACTTAGTATTACCCATTTTAGCTCAAGCAAGCGTAGCCCTAAATATAGACCCAATTTTACTGATGATTCCTGCCACACTTTCGGCAAGTTGTGCTTTTATGATGCCTGTTGCATCGCCAACACAAGCCATTATTTTTGGCTCGGGATACGTGAAAATAAAGCAAATGATTAGAGCTGGTATTCTTTTTAATTTATTAGGGGTATTAATTGTAACTTCTATATTCTTATTGTTGGCTAACTTTGTATTTGGAATAGATTGGTAGCTTTTTTTGTTTTCTTTACAGCTAAAAAATGTTGAATAACAATACATACAAAATAATAGAACTCGTAATTTTATTTATTTTAATTCCAATATCCTTAGCTTTTCCAATCATTATTACACTTAAAATAAGTCTTGTTTTATTAGCAGCAGCTTATTGTTTGTGGGTATCTGTAAAACTAAATCTTGTTTCTAAAAAGGAGCTTTATTACATTCAACAGCAT
>PHDR01000006.1 GCA_002841035.1 Bacteroidetes bacterium HGW-Bacteroidetes-12
CTGTTGAAAAAATTGGATTAGTAACGGATTTGCCTTTAGAACAAGATGATGGAACAAAACTTAATAATGATGAACATGGCGTTGAAATTAAAGTGAAAAACTTAAATTATCAGTTTAAAGATGAAAAAACACCTATTGTAAGTAACATAAGTTTTACCTTGCATAAAGGATGCAAACTCAGTGTTGTTGGCACAAGTGGTGCTGGTAAATCATTTTTGTTGCAATTAATTGCGGGGCTTTATGATGATTTTAAAGGCTCTATTGTTTTTGATGGTTATCCAATTCAAAGTCTTTGTAAAGAAAACTTAAGAACATTTATTGGCGATAATTTTTCTAAAGAAGACATTTTTAAAGGTACTATAGCTGAAAATATTTCAATAGGTAAAAAATCAATTACGATTGATCACATTAAAAAAGCTGCATCAATTTTAGGTTTGTGCGATTTTATCGAATCTCAACCCCAAGGTTACAATACATTGCTTCTTTCTGAAGGAAAAAATTTACCAAAAAGTATTCGTTTAAAAATTATTTTAGCAAGAGCCATAGTTGGAAATCAAAAATTATTACTATTAGAAGATAACTATAAACAACTGCCACCAATTGATAAACAACGCTTTTTAGATTACATTTTTGCAGAAGATAAAACTTGGTCTATAATTGCTGTAACCGATGATTTGGATATTGCAAAAAAATTCGATGCTATACTTATTTTAGAAAAAGGACAAACAATAGGTTATGGTTCTTTTGATAGCCTAAATGAAAAAGGATTATTGTCTAATGTATTTCAAAAAAGATAAGAAAATGCTCAATTTAAGTACAAATAGAATAGATGGAAAGGTTAATACGAAGGAGTATATTTCTTTCTCTAGAGCTAAAGATTATAAAGCTGCAAGGGTGTTTGCCAGAATATTGTTGGTGTCGTTTTTTGTATTATTAATGTTGGTTTTTTTACCATGGACTCAGAACATTCGCTCTAGAGGCTATCTTACAACTTTACAACCAGACCAACGACCACAAACTATTAATTCTATTATTGCCGGTAAGATTGAAAAATGGTTTGTAAAAGAAGGAGATTTTGTAAACAAAGGAGATACTATTTTATTTATTTCTGAAATAAAAGACGAATATTTTGACCCAGAGCTTTTATCAAGAACAGAAGACCAGATAAAATCTAAAGAACTTTCGGTTAGGTCTTACATGGATAAGATAAATTCATTAGACGCTCAAATTGATGCTTTACTTCAAACAAAAAAGTTGAAAATTGAACAGGCAAACAACTACATTAAACAAGCTCAATTAAAAATTTTATCGGATAGTGTTGATTTGGAAGCGGCTAACACCAATCATCAAATAGCTATAAAACAATTTGAAAGGCAAGAAGAACTATACAAACAAGGCTTAAAATCGCTTACTGATTTAGAAAGCAGAAAGTTGAAGTTGCAAGAAACACAAGCGAAAATGATAAGTGCAGAAAATAAATTACTGACTAGCAGAAATGAATTGATTAATGCTCGGGTTGAAATTAACTCTATTATGAATCAATATCTTGATAAACTATCAAAAGCCGAATCTGAAAAATACGCTACATTATCTAACATGTATGATGCTGAAGCTGTGGTTACTAAAATGCAAAATCAATACATGAATTATTCCGTTCGAAAAGGAATGTATTACATTACAGCTCCACAAACGGGCTACGTTACTAAAGCAATTCGTTCGGGAATTGGAGAAACCATAAAAGAAGGAGAAGAAATGGTAAGCATAATGCCTGCTAAATATGATTTAGCAGTAGAAATGTATATAAAACCATTTGATTTGCCATTGATTAAAAAAGGACAAAAAGTGCGTTTTATTTTTGATGGGTGGCCTTCAGTAGTGTTTTCTGGATGGCCAAATGTTTCTTATGGAACTTACGGTGGTAAAGTAATAGCCATAGATAATTTTATAAGTGAAAATGGTAAATATAGAATTTTCGTAGCCCCAGATAAAGATGATGTGAAATGGCCAGAAGCTCTTAGGGTTGGCTCTGGAGCAAATGGTATTGCTTTATTAAAAGATGTTCCTATTTGGTACGAACTTTGGCGAAATTTAAATGGATTTCCTCCTGATTATTATACCTCTAATGAGGAAAACAGTGTAACACAAACATCTAAAAAATAATGGTAAGAAAAACACGCATCATATTATTTTTATTTGTTTTTAGTTCTGAATTGTTGGCTCAACCTATCGAACCAAAACAATTGGCTTTTAATGAATTTATGCGTTTAGTAAAGAAAAACCACCCCGTTGCAAAACAAGCCGAACTACAATTGGAATTAGGCGAAGCTTATTTACAAAAGTCAAGAGGAATGTTTGACCCTAAAGTATTTTCAGAAATTTCACAAAAATATTTTGATGATAAACAATATTACAACCTAAACAACAGTGGCTTAAAAATTCCTACTTGGTATGGACTTGAATTTGGAGGCGGTTACGAACGAAATGAAGGCGTGTTTTTAAATCCTCAAAATAATGTGCCAAATGCAGGTTTGTGGTATGCTGGTGCTTCTATTAATATTGGTCAGGGATTATTTATTGATGAACGAAGAGCGGAACTAAACAAAGCTAAAATTTTTGTTAAAAGCACCCAAGCTGAACGTCAACTTATTTATAATGAATTGCTCTATAATGCTGGGCAAGCTTATTGGGAATGGTTTAATGCTTTTCATACGCTGAAAATTTATGAAGAAGCTTTAAGTTTAGCTGAAGAACGATTTGAAGCAGTAAAGCAAAATTCAAAATTTGGTGATGTACCATTAATCGATACTGTGGAGGCAAGCATACAAGTGCAAAACCGTATGCTCAACTATCAACAAGCCGATTTAAATTATAAAAACACAACCACATTGCTTTCTGTTTATTTGTGGGATGAAGGAATTATTCCGCTAGAAATTAATGAGAATACTATTCCCCTTACACTAACAATGGTCGAACCATTGGCGGTTTCAGGTAATTTAATGGCTCAATTAGACAGTGTTACGTTAACCCATCCCGAATTGGCTCAATATGAGTTTAAGTTACAACAACTTCAGTTAGATAGAAGATTAAAACAAGAAATGATTAAACCTAAGTTAAATTTAAAGTATAATGCCATTACCGCTCCTGTAGGTAATGATGTTTTTGCTGATTATAATACCAATAATTACAACTGGGGGTTGGAGTTTAGTATGCCTTTATTATTAAGAAAAGAACGAGGAGATTTAAAAATTGCTCAATTAAAAATTAATGAAACCAAACTCGATTTTGATAGTAAAAAAGCAGCGATTAATTACAAAGCTATAGCAGCTATGAATGAATTAAGCACTTCTTTTAATCAAGCTAATTTATATGCTAAAACAGTTAAAGACTACTTGCAATTATTAAATGGCGAAAAACAAAAATTTGAGGCTGGAGAAAGTTCCTTGTTTATGGTAAATGCCAGAGAATTGGGCTATATTAATACGCAATTGAAATATATTGAATTAATTGCTAAAAACCAGAAAGCACGACTTACCACAGATTTTGCATTAGGAATACTGAATGCCGATTAATTTTACTTCAATTTTTTAGTCTTTAATCGGATAGAATTTCCTACCACAATTACATCAGAAAATGCCATTGCCAATGCTGCAACCATAGGATTTAAAAACCCAAATGCTGCAACAGGAATTGCTAATACATTATAGAAAAATGCCCAAAATAAATTTTGTTTAATGGTTTTTAACGTGTGTTTGCTTATTAAATAGGCTTCATATACTTGCGATAAATCTTTGTCGTTAAGCAACACAATTTGAGCCGACTGAACAGCAACTTGCGTAGCCTTACTCATAGAAATACCCACCGAAGCTTTTGTTAATGCAGGAGCATCGTTTATGCCATCACCCACCATCACGGTTGGCGATTGTTTTTCAAGCTCATCAATTTTTGCTAATTTTTGTTCAGGAAGTTGTTGGCTATAAATGGTTTTAATATTCACTTTTGCGGCAAGTTCTTCACATTTAAGGTGGTTATCTCCACTTAAAAGGATAGTGTTTAATCCTTGAGCGTTTAGCAAGGAAATGGTTTGAGGCACATTTTTTTTAAGTTCATCTTCAATATCAACACCAGCAATAAGTTTGTTGTTTTTAAATATAAAAATAGCGTGGTTTTTATTGTTTGTTTGCGTTTCATCAATTCTAAATGAACCAACTTGATACGTATTTCTATCGGTATCTATAGCTTCTAATCCCACCCCTTTTATTTCTTTTATGGAGGTAAACGAGAGCAGTTTTGCATCGGGTTTTAAATAAGTTACAATAGATTGAGCAATTGGGTGTGAAGAATGTTGCTCTACACTAAACAGAATGTTTTTTAAATCTTGTTCGTCCACCACATCATAGAGTTGCGTTTTTTTTATAATAAATTTCCCTGTTGTGAGTGTTCCTGTTTTATCAAAAACAATACTTTTTGCATTTGCAAATAATTCTAAGGTGCTTCCCCCTTTAATTAAAATTCCTTTTTTTGCTGCTCTTCCAATGCCTACCATCACTGCTGTTGGTGTTGCCAACCCCATTGCACAAGGGCAAGAAATTACTAAAACAGCAATACTTTGCATTAACGCTTGTTGCATACTTATATCAAAACCAAAATGAGCTACTAAAAAAGTTACCAACGCAATTCCTAATACAATAGGAACAAAAATGGCACTTATTTTATCGCCCAATCGTTGAATATTTGGTTGGTCTTGCTGTGCATTTTTAACCATTTCAATAATTTTAGACAAAACCGTTTCGTTTCCCACTTTTTCTACCCTAAATTGCATTGTTCCATCCATTAAAATAGTGCCACCAATCACTTTTGAGCCAAGCGTTTTTTCAACAGGAGTGCTTTCGCCAGAAATCATGGACTCATCAATGGTAGCAGAGCCTTTACTGATTTCGCCATCAACAGCTATCCTATCGCCACTGTTTACCTGAATGATGTCTCCAACATTAATTTCGTCATAACTAATAACAGTTGTAGAGCCATCGGGCATTATTTTTTTTGCTTCACTTTGCTGAATTTGGCTTAATTCTTTTATGGCAGTAGTAGTTTGATTTACCGAACGATGCTCTAATACATTTCCCAACAATACTAAGGTAATGATGGTTGCGGCTGTTTCAAAAAACAAATAATTGTGTGCTTCGTGTGTTCCGTAATAAAAATAAATACCAAAAACGCTATAAATAAACGCAGCCGATGAACCAATTACTATTAGCACGTCCATATTAGGAACACCAGTTTTTAGTGAACCCCAAGCACTTTTCCCAAAATGAAACAATCCTATTCCGAAAACAGGAATACATAATGCCAATTGCACCCAACCATTATTTAAAATGTTGTCGTGCGGCAGAAACATGTGTAAGAATAAAGGAATGGTAAAAATTAACGAAATGTAGAACTTTTTTTCAATGGATGATAATCCTTTTTGTTCTTTAGGAGCATCAATTACTTTATAACCTAATTGATTAATACTATCAATTATTTCCTGACTATTGAGTTTGGTATTGCCATCGTAGGTTACTTCGCCTGTGGAGAAACTTACATTTACGTTTTCTAATCCTTTTTTAACTAACTGTTTTTTAATGCCTAATGCACAATTGGAACAGGTCATTCCTTCCACATTTAGGGTAATATTTTTTATATCGCTCATCAATTACAAAGTTAAGAAAAAGGGGTGCAGCTATATTTTTTAGTAAGGAAAATAAAAAATAGTTGTGGAATTATTTTGTTTAAAAAAAAAAGTATATTTGCCCTCTCAAAATGGTGGATGTAGCTCAGCTGGTTAGAGCATCGGTTTGTGGTACCGAGGGTCGTGGGTTCGAGCCCCATCTTCCACCCATTTTAAAGCTGCCAAAAGGCAGTTTTTTTTGTTTTATATTCCCTTTCACACTTACTCTGCTGCTTCTTTCTGCGACATTTTTAAAATCCCTACTTCCTTTTCAGAAAGGATTCTCCATTGTCCTCTTGCTAAATTCTTTTTGGAAAAGCCTGCAAAATAAACTCGATCTAATTTAGATACTTCATAACCTAGGTGTTCAAACATTTTCTTTACTATTCCACTTTTGTTTGAAGTAAGTTCAACACCAACCGTACGTTTATCATCTCCTTTTCCTACATAGGTTGCTACATCTATTTTGGCAATCCCTGTTTCCAATTCAAAACCTTCTACCAATTGTTTTAAGTGCAATGCCGATACATTGGTGCTGGTGGACACTTGATATATTTTTTTTACTTTTAGTTTTGGATGCGTTAATCTACGAGCTAAATTATCATCGTTGGTTAGCAACAAAACTCCTGTGGTATCTCTTTCCATTTTATCAACAGGTGCAACACGTTGTTTGAGTTTTCCTACTAATTCCAATACGTTTCTTCTATTAAAAGGGTCGTTTATGGAGGCAACAAAACCTTTCGGTTTGTTCATTAGCACATATACTTTAAAGTCGTTTTTTAATGTTTCTCCACCATAAACAACTTTGTCTGTTTCAGCAACTTTAAACCCCATTTCTGTAATTACTTTTCCGTTTACCTCAACCACACCAGCTTTAATAAGCACATCAGCTTCTCTTCTTGTGCAAATTCCAGCATTCGCCAAAAATTTATTCAATCGAGTTAATCCATCATCTACTTTAGGTAAATTCGGTTTCCGTTCAGGTCGTTTGGTAAAATCCTTTTTTTGATACGGTTTTTTAGAAAATGTAGATTTACTCTTATCCTTACTAAAAGATTTCTTTTTTGAAGCTGTTGATTTGGGTTTGTTTTTTTTATTTTCCATTTGTTTAGTTATGAGTGGTGAGTGATGAGTGATGAGTTTTGAGTGGTGGGTGGTGGGTAGAGAGTGGTGAGTGTGGTGGGTGGTGGGTGATGAGTTATTACCACATTCACACATTCACACATCTACACATTCACACATTAATACATTATCTTACTTCTCCCCCATTATCAATAACCCTTTCTGGAGAAACAAATGCCAAATTACCTTCGTTATTTTCTGCCATTAAAATCATTCCTTGCGATACAATTCCTCTAATTTTTCTGGGGGCAAGATTAATTAAAATACTTACTTGTTTCCCGATAACATCCTCAGGAGCATAATGTTCGGCAATTCCTGAAACAATAGTGCGTGTATCTATTCCTGTATCCACTGTCATTTTTAATAATTTATCCGCATCAGGATGTTTTTCAGCGGTAAGTATTGTTCCTATTCTTATGTCCATTTTTGTAAAATCATCAAAGGTAATTTCTTCTTTCATTGGTTTTGATTTTTGCATGGGAGCGTGTTCCCTTGTTGATAGTTTTTCTATTTGAGCATCAACTGCTTCATCTTCAATTTTTTGAAAAAGTAGCTCAGGTTGGTTAATTTGATGACCCGTTTTTAATGCTTCACGTGTTGGATTGTTCAAAAAACGAGCTAATTTGGTTGCGGTTTTAGGTAAAAATGGGGTAAAAACAACACTAAGTGCATTGCAAATTTGCAAGGAAATATGCAAAATTGTTTTTACCTTTTCTTCGTCCGTTTTTATTAATTTCCATGGTTCGGTATCAGCCAAATATTTATTTCCCAATCTTGCCAAGGTCATTGCTTCTGTTTGGGCATCTCTAAATTTGAATTGAGTAATTAAATTTTCTACATTTTTTGATATAGTGGTAATTTGTTCCAATACTTTTTGCTCTTCAACAGAAACTGTATTTAACACGGGCACTTTCCCCTCAAAATATTTATGCGTAAGCACCACCGTTCTATTCACAAAATTTCCGAAAATAGCCACCAATTCATTGTTCACTCGTGCTTGGTAATCTTTCCAAGTAAATTCACTGTCTTTGGTTTCGGGAGCAATAGAAGTTAACACATAACGTAACTCATCTTGTTTATCGGGAAAATCTGCTAAATATTCATGTAACCAAACCGCCCAATTTCGGGAAGTGGAAATTTTATTTCCTTCTAAATTCAAAAATTCATTGGCAGGCACATTGGTTGGTAAATTAAATTCGCCATGTAGTTTTAAAATAATGGGGAAAATAATGGCGTGAAAAACAATGTTGTCTTTACCAATAAAATGCACTAACTCTGTTGCTGGATTTTTCCAATAATCTTCCCAATTTTTATTATTATCTAACGCCCATTGTTTGGTGGCAGAAATATAGCCAATAGGAGCATCAAACCATACGTACAATACTTTTCCTTCACCTCCTTCCACAGGAACTTTCACTCCCCAATCTAAATCTCTTGTTATTGAACGGGATTGCAAGCCGTTGTCTATCCATGACCTACATTGCCCCAACACATTTTTTTTCCATTTCAGTGGGTCATGTTGTTGTTTGCCGTCCAAGACACCTTTATCCAACCATTCTTTCAACCAGACTTCATGTCTGTCCATAGGTAAATACCAGTGTGTAGTTTCTTTTAAAACAGGTGTGTTTCCGCTTATGGCAGATGTTGGGTTGATTAAATCTGTTGGACTTAGCGTAGAACCACATTTTTCGCATTGATCGCCATAAGCTCCATCAAAACTACATTTTGGGCAAGTACCAACAATGTACCTGTCGGCTAAAAATTGTTGTTGTTCTTCATCATAAAACTGCTCGGAAGTTTCTTGAGTAAATGCTCCTTTTTGATGTAAATCTGTAAAAAATTCTGCTGCAGTTTCGTGGTGTATTTTTGATGATGTTCGGTGGTAAATGCTAAAATTGATTCCAAAATCTTTAAATGCTTTTTCAATAATGGTATGGTTTTCATCCACAATTTGTTGAGGAGTTTTGCCTTCTTTTTTTGCCCTGAGCGTAATGGCAGCTCCATGTTCATCCGAACCACAAATAAATGCTACATCATGTCCTTTACTTTTCAAATAACGCACATAAATGTCGGCAGGTAAATATGCTCCTGCAATATGCCCAATATGCAAAGGTCCATTGGCATAAGGCAAAGCTGCTGTTATGGTGTATCTCTTTTTAGATGACATTCTACTATTCTTCTTTTTTGTTGTTATTTTTGTGCAAAAGTACATTTACTATTGTAACTATTTTCACGATGTTAACCAAAAAACTGCCTGTTCTAAAAAAAGGAGATAAAATTGCTCTTATTTCTACTGCTCGAAAAATTTCTGAAGCAGAAATTACTCCTGCAATTCAGGTGCTCAATTCCTGGGGATTAGAAGTAGTTTTAGGAAAAAATTTATTTGCTATTGAACATCAATTTGCAGGCACCGTAGAACAACGCACTTTCGATTTGCAAGTTGCTTTAGATAATCCCGAAATAAAAGCCATTTTTTGTGCAAGAGGTGGTTATGGAACGGTTCAACTCATTGATAAAATTGATTTTTCTAACTTCATAGAAAATCCAAAATGGATTATTGGCTATAGTGATGTAACGATGTTGCACAATCACATCCATCAAAACTTTGGAATTCCTACATTGCATGCTACTATGCCTATTAATTTTCCAACCAACACTACAGAATCTTTACATTCGCTAAAGGATGCCTTGTTTGGAAAAGAGCTTACCTATTCTTGTGCTTATCATCCACTCAACCAATTAGGAAGAGCAGAGGGAGTATTAGTAGGTGGAAATTTATCTATTATTTATAGCTTAACAGGAACTTCTTCTCAACTAAATACCAAAAATAAAATTTTGTTTTTAGAAGATTTGGATGAATACCTCTACCATATCGACCGAATGATGCAAAACCTGAAAAGGGCTGGAATGTTAACCAACTTAAAAGGACTTTTGGTTGGTGGAATGTCCGATATGAACGACAATGCCATTCCTTATGGAAAAACAGCTCAGGAAATTATTAAAGATGCTGTTGCTGAATATAATTACCCTGTGGCTTTTGATTTTCCTGCTGGACATTTAGCGGATAATAGGGCGTTAGTTTTTGGGGGGAAAATTTCTTTTCAAGTTACAGAAAAAGAAACAACAATTATTAGTTTTTCACCCTCCTATTGCAATCATTGCTCGATTTGAATAATCGCCAATAAAAATTACTGTTTTTTTTACACTTATTCGTACGAATAAGTGTATTTATTAGCATTTTTTAGTACGAATAAATGTGTTTTCAACCATTTTTCTTGACAAATACTTTGTGCTAAATTTTATTACCAATTTTATGAATTTTGTTGAATATCAAGAATAAAACAAACATAACTACCCTCCAATAGCAATCATTGTTCGGTTGTTGGAGTTTTTTTCTATATCAAAAAAATCTTCATCGGAAGCCATGCCTCCACGGGTTTTAAATTTATGAAAAACGCCATCTAAAATATATGGTTGAATGTCTTTTCCTTCACGAAAAGGTGTGAGTAAATCGGTTTCGGTAGAAGAGAATAAGCAATTTTTTATTCGTCCGTTGGCGGTTAATCTAATTCTGTTACAACTATCGCAAAAAGGGTTAGAAACGGTGCTGATAACACCAAAAGAGCCTTTGTATCCTTTAATTTGGAAGTTTTTTGCTGTTCCATTTTTCTTGCTCGGCAACTTAATAATGTTTTCCGAAGTATATTTTTTTTCGGCAGCAGCTAAAATTTGCTCAAGCGTAACTACTTTTTCGGTATTCCATTTGTTGCCATTAAAAGGCATAAATTCAATAAATCGAATGGCAACATTTTTATTTTTAGTAAATTCTATAAAATCAAGCATTTCATCTTCATTCATGCCTTTAATTAGCACATTGTTGATTTTTATATTAAATCCATTTTGTTCGTAAAGGTTAATGTTATTTAGCACTCTATCAAAATAATCTCTTCTTGTAATGGAATTAAATTTTTCTCTTTTGAGCGTATCTAAACTGATGTTAATGTCTTTAACACCAGTTTGTTTAAAAAGCTCCATATAGTTATCTAACAAAATTCCGTTGGTGGTTATTCCTAAATTAATGGGCAATTTGGTAAGCTCAATAATAATTTTTTCTATGTTTTTTTTAATGAGGGGTTCGCCTCCAGTTAACCTTATTTTTCGCACGCCCATTTGCACAAATTGTTGTGCAATACTAATCACCTCTTCGTGTGTCATTAAGCTTTCTTTTTCGGAAAGTTCAATGCCGTTTTCGGGCATACAATACACGCATCTTAAATTACATCGCTCTGTCAGAGAAATTCTTAAATAATCGTGCTTACGCCCAAATTGGTCGGTAATTGATTGATTATGGGTCATTGGTTATGGGTTATTGGTTATGGGTTAGTAAAATTTTCACATTCACACATTCATACATCTACACATTCACACATCTACAAAGTTATGTTTTTAAAATCTTCTGGAGTCATAAATTTTTGTGCGAGTGGAAAAAGCGTATTGTCTTCTCTGAAAATATGTAAACGAATAAGTTCAATTAATTCTTTGGCGTTATTAAATGCTACATCATAGGTAAATATTCTCGACTGAGTATCTCTTAAACGAGGAGCTAATCCAAGGAAATTAAACACCAAAGCACCCAATTGAATAAATTTTACGTGATCATCTTCCATAATATCAACAGCAGTTACAGGGTTTTCTCCCGTTCCATGTTCGTTATTGGCTATCAGGGCTTTTTGAAGTATTGGAAACAATGTTTTTTCTTCTTTACGGTTGTGAGGTAATAATTCGTTATCAAAAAAGTCGAAGAATTTTTTAAATCCATCATTTATCTCATCATTTAACTCATAATTTAATTCTTTAAATTGTGTTAGAGCTTTTTCAAAAATATCCAACACAACAATTACTTCTTCGTGTTCTTTTTTTAGAAGCAGTAAACTATCGTCTAATTGAGTATTGTCAATTTCAATTTTTGCATAAGCAGAATAGGCATCTGGCGGATCCATAGGCGATAATTCATCTTCTTGAATAGAAATGTCTTTTTCAGGATTTCCTTTAACAGGGTCGATTTCATTGAGTCTTCTGCCAGTTTCTTTATCAATTATTTTCATTATATAGCTATTTAATTAATGATATTATGATAGGTATCATTCATAATATTTCATTGATAAAATTACACTTATATATTAGTTTGAAAAAATGATTTAAGTCATACAATACTTAATTAATAAAAAGCAGAATTATTGATGAACGTAGAATCTGTTAATGTGTGTAAGAAAGCAATTAAATCAGCCTTATCTGATGCTGATAATTGTGCTCCACCTTGAGCTATATGATTCATCATAGGGTCTACATAAGGAGATTGTTGTAGTCCAGTGCTATAAAAATCAATTACTTCGCTCAAAGTAGCAAAACGGTTGTCGTGCATATAAGGTGCTGTAAGTGCAATGTTTCTTAATGTCGGGCTTCTAAATTTACCCATATCGGCAGGATCTCCTGTAACTAAAAATCTACCCTGATCAACTCCAGTGAAAGAACTGTTTAGTGCATTATTATGATAATCACGGTCAGTCCATAGAGGATTTCCGGCACTTCCATGACAGTGATAACAATCACCTTTATTGTCATCCATAAAAACATTGTATCCATTCATTTCTGCAGGGGTTAAAGCTATTTCTCCACGGACAAATTTATCAAATTTTGAATCGCCAGAAATCATAGTTCTAATGAATTGAGCCAATGAATAACTGATGTATTTTTGACGTTCAGGAGTGGGAAGTTCAGTTATTTTTACCCCAAAAGCTTTCCAAAAGAGGATTTGATAATTTTTATTTCTTTTCAAACGATTTAAAATACTATCGTTGTTCGCTTCAAGAAAAGGATTTCCTTCGGCTAAATCGGCTAATGCAACATTGTCTAAATGTTCTTCTCCTCCATTCCAACCAAAAGCTTTTTGCCAACCAACATTTACATGAGGTAAAACAGCAGTGCCAACAGGTCCCATTGCTGAAATTGTGTAAGATTGAGATCTTAAATGACAAGAAGAACAAGATAATCCATTTGTGCTAAGAATTTTGTCGTAATAAAGGCTTTTACCTAACCGAACTCCTTCTTCCGTCATTTTATTAAAATCAGGATTTTCCATGGGAGGTAAATAAGTAAGAACGCGTGGTAGAATATAATTTGGATTGTATGTGCCAAATTCGTCAATAGGAGTTGTAATTACTTCTTTGTCTTTTTTACAGCTTAAAAAAGTGAGCAAAAGCATAAAAATTAGGGTTAGATTTTTCATAGTTATTTAATTTAAATTTATTCAATACAATCTTGATTAATCCATTCTAGGATGAGTTGCTTGTCATAATTTGATAAACTTCTGTCGGGGGGCATTACCGAAGGATATTCATCAACAACACGATGTTTTAATACGCCATATTTTGCAGCAATTCTAACATCATCGTAAGTTACTAGATATGGAGCTTGATTAATAGGATAGGCACTATGACAAGCTTTGCAGTTATAATCGATAATTTTTTTTATATGAGAATTATAGGTAATTATACCATCAATGATGATATTGTGTTCGATAGGTAATGTTGTTGTGTTAGGTTTAATCGTATCGTATTTGCAAGCATAAGTGCTACAAAACAGTAAAGATGTTATGATAATTCGAAATAACATATTAATGGAGATATCTTCCAAAGTTAACGGAGAAACAATAGAATTGATATGAGGAATATCATAAAAAAGACCACTTCTTTTTACGGAAGTAGTCTTTTTACCTAACTAAAACTACGTTTAAGAATTATTTTTTTTCTTCACCTGTAAGAAATTTAGGTTTAATGGTTAACATTAACCAACCCCATCCGTTGCTATTTTTTTCAACACCTCTACCAACTCCATCTGTAACTCCTTTTAAGTAAGAAAGAGTTTCTGTGTTCATTAATACAGAATAACCACCTTTAACATCAACGCCTTTAGCTAATTGAAATCCAAAAGTTAAGTCTATCTCTGTTCCTAAATAGCTATCCATTGCTTGAAGTTGGTTTACTTCAGAAAGCGGAGTTCCTGCTTGAATCGCAGCATTATTATCTAGTTGAACTTTGTATCCGTCAATAACTTCTTCAGCAGCTAAAAAGTAATGAACATCTGCACCTAACCAAAATTTTTCGTGTTTGTATTTTAAACCAAGGAATACATCATTAAGTCCAACAGAGCCAATGTGGTTTCCAACATAAAAGTAATCCATAGTACCATTAAATTTATGGTTGGTTCCAAAATGTGGATTAAAAGAATGGCTAACTGTTCTATAAGCAAAAGAGGTATCTGTTTGACTTTGGCCACTGAGGTGTTCAAAACCTAAATTAAAGGTGATTTTTTCAGTAATTTTATATGCTGCTTCTAATCTCAAATTCATTGCCTGAATTTCTTTGTTATATTCTCCATCAACATCTGAAAAAACAACATTTCTATTGCCCTCAACGCCAGTTTGATAGTAGAATGCACCAGCTAATTGTAGTTTATTTTTATTATAAACTAATCTTGTTCCAGTAGTTTGGCTATAATTATCTTTGTAATAAGCTTCGACAGTTCCACCTGTAATTACGCCAGAACTATCATAGTCTAACTGTTCTTTGCCAAGATTTAAAAAAAGCAAACTTGCGTTAAAATTTTCCGAAAATTGATGATTTAACCACATAAACTGCATGGCTTTGTAAGAACCAAATTGAGCAACCGTACTTGTTAATGCGGCTCTGTCTTGGTTGTAAGCAACTCCAAAATCAATTTTTGTTTTTTCTGTTTTAAATTTTAATAATGCTGCATCATGAGCTCTTGATTGTTGAGCCCAACCTAAATCTCCAAATATTCTGTGGTCATCATAAACAATTTCCTGACGACCAAATTTTAACGACCATTTTTTGTTTAAAAGAGCTTCTGCCCATGCTTCATGAACAGCAATGTAAGCACCATTGTCGTTTTGTTGCGATGCTGTTCCAACTGTTTGAGGTTGACTTCCCCATACCCGTATGTCTTGAACCGAAATTTTAAAAATATAACCTTCTGTTTTATAACCAAAATTTAATCTGGTTCTTTGGTCAACAAAAGCAGCATGATCTTGCGTTGAATCGAGTACGTTTTTAAACCCATTTCGATATTCAAAACGAGGACGAATTTCACCGTCTAAGGTAAATTGAGCAAATAAATTAAAAGTTGAAAGCTGAAAGCAAAAAATTAATGCTACTGCTAGGGTTGTTGTTTTTAGTTTTTTCATTGTTTTAGATATTAGATGTTAAGACTGTAAGATGTTAGATATTAAGATTTTAAGATGTTAGATATTAGATATTATGTGATTACACATTTTCTCATTCTCACATTGATACGTTGATACATTCTCACATTTTCTCATTCTCACATTGATACATTAAAAATTAAGGGTTGTCAAATTCACGTTTTGGGCCTTGATAGTACCACCAGTTTAATAACAAACAAATCACATAATAAACAGTAAATCCATAAAGAGCATATTCAGGAGTTCCCGCTTTAATTTGCTCGCCAAACACTTTTGGGATGATAAAAGCTCCATAAGCAGCAATGGCAGCCGTCCAACCTAAAACTGGTCCAGCTTGCTCTTTGCTAAAGATGTATGGAATACTTCTAAAAGTTGAACCATTTCCAATGCCTGTAGCTAAAAATAACAACATAAAACAACCAAAAAATGGCCACCAATAGGTTTCAGGGCTTGCGGCTTCTCGTGCTTGAATTACAAAATAAGCTACAGCTAAAGCCCCAACCACTTGCATTAAGGTGCTTACCATAGTTACTTTTGCTCCGCTATTAAATTTATCGGCCAAAACACCTCCCAACGGACGAACTAAAGCTCCTATCATAGGGCCAATAAAAGCCCACAACATAAAATTTGGAGCATTCGGGTTGATAAAACTAGGGTCGTTTGGATTGGTGTAAACAAAAATATCTTGACACAATTTAGGAAATGCTGCCGAAAATCCAATGAATGAACCAAAAGTCATGGTGTAAATTACGGTCATTATCCAATTGTGCTTGCTGCTTAGTATAGAAAATTGTTTATTTAAATTTGCTTTTATTTCGGTTGGAGTTGCATATTTCATTAATAAAACAGCAAGAATTATTACAACAGGTAAAACTATCCACATATTTACTTTTAGCCCTACCAATAAATAAGAACCGATTGCCGCTGCAATTATGCCTAATGTAACCATATAAAGCGTTTTACTTACACCTTGAGCCGTTGTTGGAAGTTTTGGTGTTCCAGTAATTACATTGTTCATCCCAAAATAAGCACCAATAACAGCAGCTAATAACAAAGGAACCCATACCCAACCTGCATTTTGAATGCCAGCTAAAGGACCTCCTCCTTCAACACCTAATGAAGTTCCAGCAACACCAAACAAGGAGAAACCAACCACAAAAGGAATTAGTTTTTGCATGGTGGCAACGCCTAAGTTTCCAATTCCAGCATTCATTCCTAAGGCATAACCTTGATTTTTTTTTGGATAAAAGAAGCTAATGTTACTCATAGATGAAGAGAAATTACCACCTCCAAAACCTGAAAGCATTGCCATAATAGCAAATACCATGTATGATGTATTAAGATTACTTAATGCTAAGCCTGTTCCAATGGCAGGGATGAGCAGCAAAGCCGTTGTTACAAAAATTACATTTCTACCACCACCTAATGATATTAAAAAAGAATTAGGTAATCGCAAGGTTGCTCCTGCTAATCCAGCAATGGCTGGCAAGGTGTAATATAAATTATTTACTTCAACCAATGCATTGTTAAATTCATCAGAACCTGGTGTTAAGCCTTCGGTTAATCCAAAATTGAAACCAAAATCTTTCATGTACTTTATAATGACCCCCCACATTATCCACACAGCAAAAGCTAATAACAAGGCTGGTATTGAAAACCAAAGGTTTTTTGTGGCTATCTTTTTTCCGATGGAAGTCCAAAAACTTTCGTCCTCTACTTCCCATTTTTCAATGTTAATTTTTGACATAATTTTAAGTTTAGTTAGGTTGTATTGTTTTATTTAGGTTTTAATTTTCATATTCCTCCTCATCTTCACCATGAGAGCCTTTTGGTTCTTCAAGCATTGCCCAACAGAAGATGAAACTAATTGCAGCACCTGCAGCAACAATATAGAAAAATGTTTTGGGGTCAACTAATGAAAATATAACAAGATAAATTACTGCACCAACATTTCCATAAGCACCAGCCATGCCTGAAATTTGACCTGTCATTTTTTTGTTTACCATAGGAATTACTGCAAAAGTAGCTCCTTCGGCACCTTGCACAAAAAATGAACATCCAATAGTTATTGCAACAGAAACGATTAACCACCACATTCCATCAAACATTGGAACTATGGTTTGTTCTCCATTTTCTACTACATCATATTTACCTATCATAGCCATTCCAAAGAAACCAACTGCAATTCCTATCATATAAATAAGCATGGTTTTTTTTCGGCTACTCATCATGTCAGAAAGTAAACCACCTAATGGGCGAGCTACTAGGTTTACAAAAGCAAAAGAACCTGCTACTAAACCCGCCATTTCGGCTGTCATAATTTTTTCACCAGCATCATTCATTAAAGGAGCAAAAACGGCTTCAAAAAACATAGGAAGCATTGATACAACAGCTAGTTCTGCTCCGAAATTGGCGAAATACGTACTGTTTAATGCGGCTACACTTCCCCAACTGTATTTGTCCTCTTCAGGAACACCTGCTTTTAAATAGGGAAGATTTATTTGTAAGGTTTTGATTACGTGAGCAATATATAGAAGTGATAAAACTCCATAAATAATGTATAATACATTTTCGGAATAGATGTTATGTGAAATACCATCTGTTTCAATTTGCACTTTTTGAATTTTCCATGCCAACACGCCCATTGCTCCTACAAGTGGAAACGACCACAAAATATACTGCACTAAATCTTTATAAGAAGTAACCATCATAGGTGTAGCTTTTTTAGCCATTTCCTGTTTTTTTCCTTCAGGGTTATCTTTTACTATGAACCAGTAAATTACACCATAAATCATACAGATAATAGCATTTAAAGCTAAAGTCCATCTCCAGCTATCATCACCAAAACCCAACCATTTGTCCATTAAATGTATGGTGAAAAATGGCAAACTTCCTGCTGCAGCAGCAGAGCCAAAATTTCCCCAGCCAGCATATAACCCTTCAGCACGTCCTACCATTTTTGGAGGAAACCAATTGGCAACCATTTTAATCCCAATTACAAAACCAGCTCCAATAGAGCCAAGTATTAATCGAGCCACCATTAATTGCATAAAAGAGTTGCCAAAGGCAAAGAAAATTGCAGGAATACCCATAATAACCATGAGTATGGAAAAAACTCTTCGAGGACCGTATTTATCTATCATCGCCCCAACAACAATTCGGGCAGGAATGGTTAATGCCACATTGCAAATCATCAAAACTTTGATGTGTGATTTGGTTAGCCAATCAATGGTATCGAGCATGGTTGTTGCCAACGGAGCCATATTAAACCATACATAAAATGTTAAGAAAAAAGCGATCCAAGTATAATGAAGTACTCGAATGGGTTCTTTTGAGAAATCAAATAATTTTAAATCAGTTGTAGCCATTTTTTCTTCTTTAAATTATGGTGCTAAAGTAGAAGCAATATAGCTGCTGTAAAATGATAGTAATCATTGATATAAATGATTTATGTCATATATTTTCTAACTATCATCAGGTTAGTATGACTTAAATCATTTATTAGCAAATTGTTTTTAGTTAGTTTTGGAAACAAATTAATCAAATAATAAGATGAAAGAACTAGAACCAAATACCATTGAAAGTAGCGAATTAGTTGAACAAACCTTTAATTTTTGGTTTACCGACAACGATCATATTCGTTCGCCATTTCCTGAATATATTCGACCTATTTTAAAAGAAAAAGCTGTTGATGGATTTTTTAAATGGGTGAGTAATCTCAACCCAAAAGCAAAAGAAGAAGTGAATGATGAGATGGTTGCTGAAAAATTTGAGGAAATTATTTTTGAAATAGCTTTAAACATGGTAATTACTGAGGATGAAAAAATTACCATTCAATATCCTTTTTTGCCAAGAGTAGGCGATGAAATTTATGCGAATGAAACACCTGATTTAAAAAGCAACATCATTGATAGATCATTATTAAAAGAAGGCGATGATTCATTTTTAAAAGTAAAAGCTGAAGAACTTGCTTCAAAAAAAGTTTGGGAAACGAAGTTTGAGTTGCCGTTGTAGGTTGGGTTGACTGAATCGCTAGCGGAAAAACCTCTACTTGATTATAGTTAGTGCTTCTATTTCTTCTTAAGTTCGTCAATTTGCTCTTGTGCATATTTCTTTATGACACGTGTGTATCTCTTCAGACTTACATAAACTCAAGACTTTTTTATTTCTACATCAAAGCCACATTTAAAATGTCCTTCGGGACAAGCTATTTTTCCGTGTAAGCCACAAGGTCGGCAAGTCAGTTTTTCTTTTACCTCAACAATTTGTGCATTTTTGGCTAAAGGACCAAATCCGAATGCAGGAATGGTTGAACAGAAAAAAGCCGTAGTAAGAGCATTCATAGCTGAAGCAATATGTAGCGGTGCAGAATCATTTACATAATTCATTTGGGCGGTTTGCATCAGTGCTGCAGATTCTAACAAAGAAAGTTTGCCAGCTAAATTTACTGCTTTATTGTTATTAGATAGTATTTTTATTTCATCGCAAGCTGCTGCATCGGCAGGGCTTCCTAATAAATAAATTTGGTAATTATCTGAAATGCTATTGATTAATTCAGCCCATTTTTCTTTTGGCAATTGTTTCGTGAACCAAACAGAAGTTGGTGCCATACAAACGTAGTTGGATTTTTTATAATCCTCCACAGCCAAATAATCGTTGTTGCTCGGATAAAGTTTGGGCATAGCTGGAGTATTATCCGTAAAAGCTTTTATAAGTTGATGATTACGTTCTATTTCGTGGGTTCCATCACCAATTTTATGCGGAAATTTTTGACTAAAAGAAAAAGACAACGGATTTTTAGCAAAACCTATTTTAAGTTTAGCTCCCGAAAAAGCAGTAATTAATCCACTAGAAGCAAATCGTTGTAAATTAATTACTACATCATATTTATGTTGATGAACTTGTTTTGTAATTCTTTTCAGGCTATCATATTTTTTATCGTGTTTGTTCCAAATAATTACTTCGTTGATAATAGGGTGATTGCTTAATAAACTTTCGTTACCTTTACGCAATAAGAAGTCTATTTGACTATCAGGCAAAGATTGGTGCAATTTTTCTACTATGGAAGTAGCTAAAATAACATCTCCAATATAGGCAGTTTGTATAATAAGAAATTTGTTCAAAATATTAATATTTTATACAGCCACATCATATTCTCTCAAGGCATTGTTCAAAGAGGTTTTTAAATCAGTACTGGCTTTTCGTGTTCCAATAATTAAGGCACAAGGTACATTAAATTTTCCAGCAGAAAATGCCTTGGTGTAAGAACCTGGAATTACCACAGCTCTTTCTGGTACTTCGCCTTTATATTCAATAGGAGTATCTCCACTTACATCAATAATTTTTGTTGATTTTGTAAGTACTACGTTTGCTCCTAAAACTGCTTCTTTTCTTACTCTAACGCCTTCTACCACTATACACCTAGAACCTATAAAACAACCGTCTTCTATTACCACTGGAGCAGCTTGCAAAGGCTCTAAAACACCACCAATACCAACGCCACCACTTAGATGGACATCTTTACCAATTTGAGCACAAGAACCAACAGTAGCCCATGTATCCACCATTGTTCCGCTATCTACAAAAGCACCAATATTTACATAAGAAGGCATCATAATTACGCCTTTGGCTAAAAAAGCACCATATCTTGCTACTGCATGAGGAACTACACGAACTCCCAACTTTTCGTAATCTTTTTTTAATTCCATCTTATCATGAAATTCAAAAGGCCCAACTTCTATGGTTTTCATTTGTTGGATAGGAAAATAAAGCACTACCGCTTTTTTTACCCATTCGTTTACCTGCCAATCATTTCCTTTTGGTTCGGCAACTCTCAATGTTCCTTTGTCCAAATGTTCAATTACTTGTCGGATAGCAATTTTCGTTGCTTCATCTTTCAATAAATCTCTATTTTCCCAAGCCGCTTCTATTTGTTGTTGTAATTCTCTCATTGTTTTCTAGTATTTATAATCAATTCATTCAATTTTTGTGTTGTACCTTCCCAAGTATAGTTCTTTTTTACAAAATCATATCCTGATGTTGCAATGTTATTATATAAAGTTTTATTTTCCAACAAAGATATAATATGTTCGTAATATTCTTCGGGTTGGTTACCAATTAATATGGAATTCTGATGCTCAGCTCCTAAAGCATTATTGGCTAACTGTGAAGTTACACAGGGGATTTTCATTGCCATCGCTTCTAATAATTTATTTTGCAATCCTGTACCAATTTGCATAGGAGCAACAAAAAATTTTGCTGCTGCATAATATGGTGTAATGTCTTTAACCCAACCCGTTACTTCAACATTTTTAGAAGCTAATTGTAATACCTTTTTATCGGGTTCAGCACCAGCAATTACTAATTTTACATTAGGATATTTTTTCCAAACTAACGGCATAACTTCATTTACTAAATAAATCACGCTATCAATATTGGGTGGGTAAGCCATGTTGCCTGTAAAAAGTAAATCGTATTTTTTTTCGGTATTTTCCTGAAATTTGAACATTTCATAATCAACACCATTAGGAACAAT
>PHDR01000293.1 GCA_002841035.1 Bacteroidetes bacterium HGW-Bacteroidetes-12
TGAAAATAGTAATTGTTTCAAAAACAATTAATGGTGACGTTGCTAACCGAATTGGACCAACATTTCCGAAAAAATAATAGAAAATTCCACAAAACATAGCTGCAGCACCAATAGTAACCACTCTTGCTGGTCGTTGCATCATACCCACACTACAATCAATTCCTAATCCTTCGGCTCTTGCTCGGGTGTAACTTACCATCATAGAACCAATTAGTGCTATAAATGCAAATAGAGAACTTAAAAAGAAACTTTGAGCAACCAAATAGTAACAAATGCCTAAAAACATAACCATTTCACTGTATCTATCTAACACAGAATCGTATAAAGCACCAAAGGTGCTAGACATATTTCCTATTCTAGCCAGTCTGCCATCAATCATGTCGAATAATCCAGCAATTAATATTGTAAAACCTCCCCACCCAACATAGGTCATATCATTTCTCTCACCAAACTTTGCTCCTATTATAAAGATAACACACGCAACAATATTTAACAACAAGCCAACTGTTGTTATCATATTTGGAGTTACACCTATCTTAACCAATAGGTTTATTAATGGGTTAATGATTTTATAAATAATTTGTTGGGCTTTAATTTCTTTTGACATAATTATGTGAATTCTTTAACAACTAAAATTCAATTACAAAGTTAATTTATTTTTAGTTGTATTTTACATTTAGAATTAAACTTTTAAAATGACATCTAAAAGAGAACTATTGCTTTAAAAATTGCTAAACTTTATTACTTTTGCAGCCTTTTTAAATTTATAGATTTATGGCATTAAAATGTGGAATTGTGGGTTTACCAAATGTAGGTAAATCTACCTTATTTAATTGTTTGTCAAATGCAAAAGCACAGTCGGCAAATTTTCCTTTTTGTACAATTGAACCAAATGTTGGCGTGATAACCGTTCCTGATGAACGATTAGAGCAATTAGAAGCTATCGTTAAACCTGAACGAGTTCAACCAACCACCATTGAAATTGTTGATATTGCTGGTTTAGTAAAAGGAGCTAGCAAAGGCGAAGGTTTAGGCAATAAATTTTTAGCAAATATTAGGGAAACGGATGCAATTATTCATGTGTTACGTTGTTTTGATGATGGCAATGTGGTGCATGTTGATGGCTCAGTGAATCCTGTGAGAGATAAAGAAATTATTGACATTGAATTGCAATTGAAAGATTTGGAAACCGTTCAGAAAAAGCTGGATGGGATGAAAAGAAAAGTACAAACAGGAGATAAAAGTGCTGTAAAAGAAGCCGAAGTATTGCAACGCTATGTTGACGCTTTAAATTCTGGTAAATCTGCTAGAACTGTTGATGTTACGAAAGATGAATACCTTTTTATAAAAGACTCTCACCTGCTTACCAACAAACCCGTTTTATATGTATGCAATGTTGATGAAGCATCTGTTGTAAGCGGAAATAATTACGTTGAACAAGTTAAAGAAGCTGTGAAAGATGAAAATGCAGAAGTAATTATGATAGGAGCTCAAATAGAGGCTGATATTGCAGAATTAGAAACCTATGAAGAGCGTCAAGAGTTTTTACAAGACATAGGATTGAAAGAAGCAGGTGTAAACAAACTCATAAAAGCAGCTTATAAATTATTGAACTTAGAAACTTATTTTACAGCAGGCGTAAAAGAAGTAAGAGCATGGACGATATATAAAAACACAACAGCACCTCAGGCTGCTGGTGTTATTCACACTGATTTTGAAAAAGGGTTTATCCGTGCAGAAGTAATTAAATACAACGATTTTATTTCTTTTGGTTCTGAAGCAGCAGTGAAAGAAGCTGGAAAAATGTCAGTAGAAGGAAAAGAATACATTGTGCAAGATGGAGATATTATGCACTTTCGGTTTAATGTGTAATTTTTAACAATACCACCCATCTTATAACATAAAATATATACCTGATTAGTAAAGACCTAACAGATTTTTAAAAATCTGTTAGGGTTGTAATTAGTTTGTTGTAGATAAACTTGTCTTACTCCATTTACTCCATCAAAATAATTTTATCACTCGAAATTACTTTAGTTTGCCCTATCACTTTATAAAGGTAAACTCCTTTTGGAAAGTTGGATAAATCTATTTTTGTTCTATTATCTCCATTAATTTTTACTGAACTTACCACTTTCCCCATTACATCTGTAATACTGATTTGTGCGTTATTTTTAGTATTAATATTCTATGGTATAATTAATCGTGTCTCTACCGATAAAATATAAAGGGTTTGTAAATGGTGTTAATACCCCATTTTTTTTTATCGTCCATCCAAAATCACTTGTTTGATTTCCTTTAAAAGGTCCTTTAACTACTATTGTATCTACATTCATTCCATACAAAAGCCCCCCCTAGAAGACCATTAGATATATTTATCCAATCATTATTATCAAATGGGGTTATATTTTAGCATGTACACGCACATAAGCAAAGGGGCTGGTGTGTAAAAAAACACGGTTGTGTCCTTTTTGTAGGGAAGTGCCATCGCCAAAATAATCAACTCCATTAGGAAAACCAACGCTGTAGCTTTTATCTTTGTCTTTTCCTTTAAAATTTACTTTTCCGTTGGCATCGGTGGTTTTGGTTTGTTCTACTATTTGTCCTGAAAATACTCCGCTTGTTGAGTATCCAAAGTTTACAGGTATTCCTACCATAGGGCTGTTAGTACCTTTTTCATATACAAATACATCGGCTGTTGTATCTTTCTTGCACCCTACTACTCCTACTAAAAAGGCTGTGGTAGCAAGCATAAATATGGTTTTTAGGTGTCGTATAATGGGTGTTTTTGGAGTTTCGTAAGGCTAATGTAATCATTTTTAGGTTACAAATGTAATTTTTGATTTTTTTAAACTTGCGGGGTAAACCTACAATACCTGAGTTCGGGTTACAATGATAATTGAAATGAAAAATACTACACTCGGTACAACCGAGCGAGTGAGAAATTCGCCTCAGGCGGACGTACTTTTACAACTTAGAACTTACTGATATTTCTTTGTGAACTATTATTTTAACTCACAAAGGCAGCCATTTTACCATTAGTAAACTCAACAGAAATATGGTCTTTTAGGGTTGTTGATAATGATAGACCTACATAATGAGTTCCTATAGGGTAACGCTTGTGATTTCTATCCACTAAAACAACAGTTGACATTCTTTTCATGTCAAAATTCAGTAAGTATTTCACTCCGTAAATAAGTGTTTTACCAGAATTCAACACATCATCTACCAAAATAACTACCTTGTTTTTTATTTCTTTTGGGTCTATAGAAAGCGTTATATCTTCAGATAATGGTTCGTCCTTGTTAATGATAAGTGATGCGTCTATTATTTTTATTGTAGTTATTTCAGAAAGTTTAACAGCTATTTTTTTTGCAATAAAGAAGACTACCTGGTCAGATAAGGCAATTTCAATAATTCTCTCATTTTTATGGGTATGGATGGGCATTGTTTACCACTTTGTTCATTTTACTTCAATTAATAAAGCAGCTTATGTTTTTGGCTCTTTATTTATCATACAAGCTATTCTATTTGCATACTTTGGTATCCTAAAAGGGAAAATCCAATTTGGATATAGTCGAAACGCATATGGCATAATAGGATTAGCCCTTATTTCGTACGCCTTATTGATTTACCC
>PHDR01000294.1 GCA_002841035.1 Bacteroidetes bacterium HGW-Bacteroidetes-12
TTTTGCTTTATCTGTTTTATTTGCTTTAAACTCTTACGGACAAAACTGTATTCCTGATGGTCAATTTACAACTCCTGGCGTTTTCCCTGATAGTGTAACAAACTTACCTATTTCTTATGTTGGAAGTCCTTATAATGAAACAATAACTGCGGTTACTCCTGCTGATACTTGCGTAGTTATTGTTTTTCCTCCATGTGTAACAGTGCCTGTTGATAGTGTTATGGTTACATCGGTTACTGGATTACCAGCAGGTTTTACCATTGTTTCAATGAATGAAAACACACTTCCATTCAAATTTTTAGGCGGAACATCTAGTTGCATGCTCATCACAGGCAATCCAACGGTTGGAGATACTGGAGTTTACCCCATCAGTGTTAGTGGAACTTCTTACGCAACTGTTTTTGGCTTAACGCAAACATCTCCTTTTGATGTAGATTATTATTTCATACGCATAGTTGATACAAATAGCACTACCACAGGCATAGAGGATTTCTCAAAAAACACTTTTGAAATTAAACAAAATTTCCCAAATCCTTTCAGTTCAACTTCTACTATTGAATATTTTTTACCTTCAAATGCTACCTTAAACATATCTATAGTTAATGTGTTGGGAGAAGTACTTATTTCTGAGGATTTGTCTGGAAATCAAGGATTAAACACATATAAATTAAATGCTTCAAAATTAAATAGCGGTATTTACTTTTATCAAATGACGTATCAAAAAGAAAAAATCACGAAACGATTTATTGTAAATAAATAATTTTTTTTATGACTACATATTCAAACAAAATCTTGATGCACAATCAGGATTTTGTTTTTTAATCTCTAACACCTTTTCAAATGAAGAAATTAGTTATCTATGCTTCGCTTTTTTTACCACTTTCAGCATTTGCTGGTGGATTTCAATTAAATTTACAAGGATTAAAAGCAGCTGCCATGGGTGGTGCCGCCACTGGTATTGTATCTGATGCGAGCACCGTTTTTTTTAACCCTGGAGGCATGTCAAGATTAGATGGACACCAATTTACCTTTGGCTTTAATATAGTTGATCCTTATGTTTCTGTGCAAACACCCGAAGTAGCAAACACCAACCAAACCTCTGAAAGAGGAACGCCTATTCATTTTTATTATTCAGGGCAAGTTACCGATAAAATTCATTTTGGTTTTTTAGTTAACAACCAATTTGGCTCGCGAACTTCTTTTGATGATGATTGGCAAGGTAGATTTATTATTCAAAACATAAAACTAACCACTTATATGTTTCAGCCAACCGTTTCTTACAAAATACACGATAAAATTAGTGTAGGAGGAGGCTTTGTTTATGCTTATGGCGATTTTGAAACAGAAAAAGCAATTCCCATCAGCTCTTCAACTACAACAGAAGGAAAGGCAAGATTAACTGGTGATGGTGATGGTGTTGGTTTCAACTTAGGTATTTTTTCAAATTTTCTTACATTTACGCATGGAGCAAGTAAAACAAACCTAAATTTAGGTGTTAGTTATCGTTCAGAAATAGCTGTTGATTTAAGCAATGGTGTTGCCGAATTTACCAACATACCAACCTCTCTTTTAGGCACATTTCCTGCAAAAACTAGCTTTGTGTCTAAACTAACCTTGCCTCAAGTATTTACCGCTGGAATTAGTGCAAAACACGAAAGAGGAAATTATTCTATCATTTTTATTTATGATCTTAATTGGACAGGTTGGTCTTCTTACGACACCCTTAGTTTTAATTTTGATAATGCAGATACACCCGACTCTAAAACAACCAAAGATTGGAAAGATGTTTTTACACATCGTTTTGGTGTTGATGTTACCTATAAAAACAAATATAGTGTTAGAGCAGGAGTTTATCACGATAATTCTCCAACAAGAGATGGATTTGTTAGTCCTGAGTTGCCAGATATAACTCAAACTGTTTATACAGGTGGTTTAGGTTATAAAGTAAACGACAAAGTATCTATCGATTTTTCATTTATTCGTCAAAATTCAGATAGAAAAGACCTTTTATTAGATGCTAATTTTAATGCCCACTATAAACGAAAAGTTAATGTTTATGGGTTAGCATTAAACCTAAAATTAGGAAGCAAATCAACAAAAAATGATATAAAAACTGAATAATGAAAACATTAAAAACTTCAATTTTTTTCACGCTTCTAATTTTTATTTTATCTTGCACAAAGACTGAATTTGATGAATTTGATGTTCCTTCATCAGGAAGTGCTGATTTTTCTAACTATATTTCCATAGGAAGTTCGTTTTCGCAAGGTTTTCAAGATGGTGGGTTACACAATGAATTTAATCAACAAAGTAATTCTTATCCAGCAATTATTGCAAAACAAATGGGTGTTAATTTTCTCCAACCCTTAGTTCAAGGTGAAGGCTCTGGATATATGCACTTAGCATACATTAATGAAAAAATTGAAGTTATAAAAGTGTTTGATTGTGAAATAAATGACAATCATCCTTTAGCAAAAACATACGACCCTTCTTTTTTAACTTGGACTAATAAAAATTTACCTTACAACAATATGGCTATTGCAGGCCTTAATGTTAGAAATATTATTGCTTTTAACCCTACAGATGCGATTACAAATTTTATTCTTTTTGATAGCGGAACGCCAAACAATGAACTTGCTTGGAACTGTGTAGCTGGAGAACCCATTAATCCTTATGGACGATTTTTAAGCTTTGGAACAATTGGAAATCCTATTGATTATATCAAACATATTAAAGATAGAAAAGCAACATTTTTCACCAATTGGTTAGGTATTCAGGATGTGATGGGTTGGGCAAATGCTGGTGGTGATGAAGTAAGCGGTTCTTCCCCATTAACACCCATAGCTGAGTTTAGAGCTAAATATGATGCTCTTTTAGACACATTAAAACGTACTGCAACAGGTGGCGTTTGTGCCACAGTTCATGACATCACAAAGAGTCCGTTTTTCAATACCGTTACACTTGAAGTGTTGGATAAAGACATTTGGATTAAAGAAGGAGCTGATACTAACATTATAAGAAAAGCCGTAGAAGGTGATTTATTTCTACTTTCCTCCTCTTCATTATTATCTGAAGGGAAAGGATTTACACAAAACGACCCACTTCCGCACACCCAAGTATTAGATAAAGATGAGGTGGCTATTGTAAAAAATTATATTAACGCCATAAATGCAGAAATTAGAGCTTCTACAAAAGCACACGGCTATTTTGTTGTTGATTTACATCAATTTATGGAAAAATTAAATAATGAAGCTGGGGTGGATTTTGATGGAATTAGTTTCTCTCCAGAATTTATAAAAGGAGGTTTGTATTCCATTGATGGAGTTCATCCAAATCAAAGAGGTTATGCCATGATAGCTAATGAGTACATAAAAATAATTAATCAAAATTATGGCTCAAATTTAAAACCCGTAGCAATCAGTGATTTCAGAGGTATTACTTTTCCATAAATCATCATAATTTTTTATTGAAGTTGTTTGAAGTCCAAATGTAAGAATGAAAATGAATTATTTTTTTACAATACAAGGCATTTTTGAGAAGCATAGCCTTAGCTACGGTTAGAAAAAATAACGAAGTAGTGTGAAAAAAGAAACATTTTTTAATTTATAGATTGGACTTTAAAC
>PHDR01000295.1 GCA_002841035.1 Bacteroidetes bacterium HGW-Bacteroidetes-12
GCTATTGCTTGGTTTTAAAATTAAAGGTAGTATAGAAGTTCCTTGCGATAGATGTTTAGATGAAGTGAAACTTAAAATAAAAGGAGAAGAAAATCTCATTGTTAAATTTGGAGATGAAGATTATGACGATACAGATGATTTGGTAGTTTTACCTGAAAATGAACATCAGATAAATATAGCAAAATATATCTATGAATACATTCAAATAAATGTACCTCAAAAAAGAGCTCACAAGAAAAAAGAATGTAATCAAGAAGTGATAGAAAAATTAAAAAAAGTAGAAGTAAAAGAGAATAAAACACAAAATATAGACCCTCGTTGGTCTAAGTTAACACAATTAAAAACAGAAAACTAAAATAAAATGGCACATCCTAAAAGAAAAACCTCGAAAACGAGAAGAGACAAAAGAAGAACACACTACAAAGCAGTTGCTCCTACAGTAGTAAACTGTTCAAACTGTGGTTCTCCAATACTTTATCACAGAGTATGCGGAGAATGTGGTTATTATAGAGGCAAATTAGCTGTTGAGAAACAGGTAGCAATCTAAAAATAAATAAAAACTTACTATAAATTCACTTGAAATATAGTAAGTTTTTTTATTTTTCACCTCTCTTTTATAGAGATAGCGAAAACCTTAAAATACGATGAGTAAAATTACTGCCGCAATTACAGCTGTTAATGGCTATGTTCCTGATTACGTTTTAACGAATAAGGAATTGGAAACCATGATAGACACCACAGATGAGTGGATTACCTCAAGAACTGGAGTAGATGAACGAAGAATTTTAAAAGGTGAAGGAAAAGGTTCGTCAGATATGGCAGTGCATGCAGTTAAAGGATTGTGCGAAAAAAGAGGCATTTCTCCAAAAGAAATAGATTTACTTATTTGCTGCACAGTTACTGCCGACCACATCTTTCCAGCAACTGCCAATATTATTACCGATAAAATTGGTGCCACCAACGCATTTGGGTTCGATTTAAACGCAGCCTGCTCAGGGTTTATTTATGGGTTAGTTACAGGCTCAAAATATGTTGAATCAGGCTCACACAAAAAAGTAGTTGTTGTTGGTGTTGATAAAATGTCTGCTTTAGTAGATTATGAAGATCGAGCAACTTGCATCATTTTTGGCGATGGGTGTGGTGCAGTTTTATTAGAGCCTAACGAAGAAGGCTTAGGGGTAAAAGATTCTATTCTAAAAAGTGATGGTTCAGGATTTCAATATTTACATCAAAAAGCTGGCGGTTCGGCCTATCCACCCACATTAGAAACAGTAAAAAATAAAGAACACCATATTCATCAAGAAGGACAAGCAGTGTTTAAATTTGCAGTTGTCAACATGGCTGATGTTTCTGCAGAAATAATGGAGAAAAACAACCTTTCGGCAGATGATGTTGCTTGGTTAGTTCCACATCAAGCCAATAAACGAATAATAGATGCCACAGCCCGAAGAATGGGCTTAAACGATGAAAAAGTGATGCTTAATATTCAAAAATATGGCAACACCACCTCTGGCACAATTCCATTGTGTTTGTGGGAGTGGGAAAATAAATTAAAAAAAGGAGACAACATTATATTATCCGCTTTTGGAGGAGGTTTTACTTGGGGAGCAATATGGATAAAATGGGCATATAATTCTTAAAACAGTACATTTAAAAAAGAAAAAATCACAAAATCTATAAATTATGAAAGCATCAGAAATACAAGATTTAATAAAATTTGTTGCAAAATCGGGAGTAAGTGAGGTTGAAATTGCCGACAAAGATTTTAAAATAACCATTAAAACACCTCCCTACAAAAGAGGAATGCCAATAGTTGAAGTTCAGCAAGCATTTGCACCACAACCTCAACCACAACAATTAGCAGGAGCTGCCCCTGTGGTTCAACAACCACAAGCCGTTGCACCTACACCGGCACCTGTTAAAGTAGAGGAAAACAACAACTACATAGAAATAAAATCGCCTATGATAGGTACTTTTTATAGAAAACCATCGCCCGATAAACCAAATTTTGTAAACATTGGTGATGAGGTTAAAAAAGAAACCGTTGTTTGTGTTATAGAAGCAATGAAATTGTTTAACGAAATAGAGGCTGAAATGTCAGGTAAAATTGTTAAAGTGCTTGTTGATGACGGATCTCCAGTTGAATACGATCAACCTTTGTTTTTAGTAGAACCCGCTTAATTTAATAATTTGAAGATGTGCTAATTTAGAAATAGGTATTTTATTTATCTAGCTTTGCACGATTAATTTTCAAATTTTCAAATTGTTTAATCTTCAAATTAAATTTATGTTTAAAAAAATATTAATAGCAAATAGAGGAGAAATAGCCTTACGTGTTATTAGAACATGTAAAGAGATGGGAATAAGCACCGTTGCTGTTTATTCAACTGCCGATAAAGACAGCCTACATGTGCGTTTTGCCGATGAAGCAGTTTGTATAGGCCCACCTCAAAGCTCACTTTCCTATCTAAATATTCCTAATATAATTGCAGCAGCAGAAATAACCAATGCCGATGCCATTCATCCTGGCTATGGATTTTTGTCTGAAAATGCTAAGTTTTCAAAAATATGCCAAGAAAATGGCATTAAATTTATCGGTGCATCGCCAGAAATGATAGATGCAATGGGCGATAAAGCATCGGCTAAGGAAACCATGATTAAAGCAGGAGTTCCAGTTGTTCCTGGTTCCAAAGGATTGTTAATCGACTTAGAAGACGCAAAAACGGTTGCTAAAAAAATTAAATATCCAGTTATGATGAAAGCCACTGCAGGTGGTGGAGGGAAAGGAATGCGTGTAATTTGGAAAGAAAGCGAATTAGAAGCAGCTTGGGATTCGGCAAGAAAAGAAGCCGCAGCAGCTTTTGGTAATGACGGCATGTACATGGAAAAATTCATTGAAGAACCTCGTCATATTGAAATTCAAATTGCTGGAGATGGAAAAAATGCTTGCCATTTATCTGAAAGAGATTGCTCAATTCAGCGAAGACATCAAAAACTGGTAGAAGAAACACCTTCGCCATTTATGACACCCGAATTAAGAAAAAAAATGGGCGAAGCCGCTATAAAAGCAGCACTATCTGTCAATTATGAAGGAGTTGGAACAGTTGAGTTTTTGGTGGATAAGAACAGAGATTTTTATTTTATGGAAATGAATACGCGTATTCAAGTTGAACATACAATTACCGAAGAAGTAATAAACTTTGACTTAGTTAAAGAACAGATTAAACTTGCAGCAGGAGAAAAAATTTCAGGTAAAAATTATGAACCCGTATTGCACGCTATTCAATGCAGAATAAATGCAGAAGATCCATTTAACGATTTTAGACCAAGTCCAGGAAAAATAACTTCTTATCATTCTCCAGGAGGACATGGAATTAGAATAGATACACATGTATATGCTAGTTATGTAATTCCTCCATATTATGATTCAATGATTGCAAAATTGATAACCGTTGCACAAACCAGAGAAGAAGCTATTTTAAAAATGCAACGAGCATTAGATGAATATATAATAGAGGGCATTAAAACAACCATCCCTTTTCACCAGCAACTAATGCAAGATAAGGATTTTAAAGCTGGGAATTTCACAACAAAATTTATGGAAACATTTAAATTAA
>PHDR01000296.1 GCA_002841035.1 Bacteroidetes bacterium HGW-Bacteroidetes-12
AAAAACAAAACACTTTCTTTGCTTACTCCTGTTGACCAAAATAGTACTGATGGAACAAAAAACACCACTAAAAGCAATAGTTTTTTGTACTCAAAAAAACGCTCAAAAGCTTTATACAAAAAAGCAAATCCTACAAACGATAAAAAAGTAAACGCTACTAAATGAACCCCATAATAACCAAAAGACACCAAATGCAGCAGTGCATTAAGTTTAACCATTAACCTACTATCATTATAAAGTTCGTTTGGATTGGAGTTAACCCAAAAATTTAATTTATTGATATAAGCTTCTTGAATAAGAGAAGTTTTACCGCCAAAAATCAAGCTGAAAAAATCGGATGGACTTTCATGAAAAAGGTTAAATAAAACAACACTATCATCAAAAAATTTAAAAATATCAGCCGTTGACCTATCTTGATAATAAAAAGTATATAACAGAAAAAAAACTAAGGCTACAGCTATTTTAACTGTAAAAATTAAAGGAAGTAACGTTCTTTTAAGAAACGAAAAATGAAAAAATGAATGCTTATAAATGATATAGCAAAAGGTTAAAAAAAATACAATTGGCAGAATAAATTCAAACAATGTTTATCGTTTAATAACTTTAGGTACTTTAATAAAATCCGTATCTTTATTTGGTGCATTTTTAAGGGCCTCTTGTTGTGTAATCGTTTGTATAACAACATCTTCTCTTAATGTCGGTTTTTCATCTAACATATAAACAAGCGGCTCAATTCCATTGGTATCAACTTCATTCAATTTATTTACAAAGTTTAACATTCTAGTTAAATCAGTTTGAATTGAAATTTCAGCTGTTTCATCAAATTCTAATTTTGCTAATGCAGCTATTTTTTGAACTGTTTTTTTATCTATGCTCATCGTCTAAAAGTTGATTATTAATTATGTTAAACACTTTATCTCGTAAAGATGTAACATCTTTTTCTGTTAATCCTGTGGTGGAAATAGGTTGGTGAATAATTGCTCTTGCAACACCTGGCCCAGCTTTTCCACTAAATAATCCGCCCATTTGCAATCGCTTATAATTGTCTAAAAAGGTAATTGGAATTATAGGAGTTTGATTTTCAATTGCTAACTTAAAAGCCCCACTTTTAAATGGTAGTAGTTTGGGTGCTTGGTTAGAAATTGTTCCTTCAGGGAAAATAACAACACTCCTTCCTTTCTGAAGTTCCAACGCACATCTCTCCATTGCTCTTTTGCCAGAAGCACTACTCTTTCTATTCACAGTAATATGCATATTTTTAAAAAAAATATTAAACACAGGAACTTTTGCGAGTTCTGCCTTCGCCATAAAAACAAAATAATTTTTGAATGTTTGATATAAAATTACAATATCCAAATAAGAAGAGTGGTTAGAAACAATTACATAAGATTTATTTTTTTGAATAAATTCTTTGTTTTTAAGATTTACTCTAATACCCGTTAATATCATCAATATTTTAGTATGGTAGATAAGTAACTTAAACCCATTTTTATATCTACTTTCTTTGTGTAAAAAAACAAGGTATATCGGATAAAAAAGTAATAGAAACACAATGAAACACAGTATTACATACAGTTTCCAAATACCACCTACTATTTCTCTTATTTTTTTCATTAATAGCAAAAGTATTAAAAAGCACGTTGTTAATGTTTTTTATTAAATTTTAAAGTTCAGAAAACTAATAAAAAAAATTTACTTTTGCTGTATGGCAAGAATATTAACAGGGGTTCAAAGCACGGGTACACCTCACCTAGGAAATTTATTGGGGGCAATTTTACCCGCAATAGAAATGGCAAACGATAAAAAAAACGAAGCTTTTTTATTTATTGCAGATATGCATTCATTAACGCAAATCAAAAACAAAGAAACCTTAAGAGATAATACATATAAGACTGCTGCTGTATGGCTTTCGTGTGGCTTAAACCCTAAAACTACCGTTTTTTATCGTCAATCTGATGTGGCTGAAGTTGCAGAATTATCATGGTATTTAAGTTGTTTTTTTCCTTATCAACGCCTTACATTGGCTCATTCTTTCAAAGATAAATCGGATAGGTTGGAGGATGTAAATGCGGGTTTATTTACCTACCCTATGTTAATGGCTGCCGATATTTTGTTGTATGATGCTAATTTTGTTCCTGTAGGAAAAGACCAATTGCAGCATTTAGAAATGACACGAGATGTAGCAGGTAGATTCAATCATTTAATGGGCGAAGTATTCATATTGCCAGAACCTATCATTCAAAAAGATGCCATGCTCATTCCTGGTACTGATGGAGAGAAAATGAGTAAATCGAAAGGAAATTTAATCAATATTTTTTTAGACGATAAAAGTTTAAGAAAACAAATTATGGCAATTAAAACAGATAGTACACCATTGGAAGATCCAAAGGACACCTCAACTTGTGTTGTTTTTAAACTCTACAGTTTAATCGCTACAAGAGAACAAACAGCCGCTATGAAAGAAAATTACGAAGCAGGAAACTATGGTTTTGGACACGCCAAACAAGCCTTATTTGATTTGATTTGCACTCGGTTTAAAACAGAAAGAGAAAAATTTAATTATTACATAAATAATTTAGAAGAATTGGAAGAAGAACTTCAAAAAGGAGCCGAAAAAGCAAGAAAAACAGCTCAGCCTGTTTTGCAACGAGTTAGAGAAAAATTGGGTTATTAAAAAAGCCTTTGTTTCAAATGAAACAAAGGCTTTTTTAATTATCAATCAATCAATCAACCTTATTTAATTATTTGCTGCAATTTTAAATTTAACAACAAATAAATCATCAATCATTTTATCGCCCAATCCTTCAAAGAATTTTCCAGAACCATATTTAATGTCATATTGTGTTCTATCAATATTCACTTCAGCATAAGCTGCTAATTTTCCTTCTTTCACTTCAATAGTTGCTGGAAATTCAATAGCTTTAGTAATTCCTTTAATAGTTAAATCAGCTTTTACATTAAAAATACTTCCTTTTGTTTTTTTAGTTGAATTAATTTTTAAAATAGCTATTTCGTGGTTTTTAGTATCAAAAAAATCAGGAGAATTTAAGTGTCCTTCTAATTTCCCTTTATATTCACCTTCTAAATCAGTAACAAGTATTGAAGTCATATCAATAACAATTTCGCCTCCTGTAACTAATCCTTTTTCTACTTTTACGCTTCCCTCTTTGATTGTAATTGTTCCTGCATGTTGACCTGAAACTTTTTTACCTATCCATTCAAGGCTACTTAATTCTTTGTTGATGTGTAAATGACTGTCGTCATCATGTTTTACTGTTGTAAATGATAATGTTGTTAATGCAACAACTGCGATGCTTAAAAAAATTTTTTTCATGGTTTTAGTTTTAAATTAATATTACTGCAAATATATGTATATACATTTAATGTTTATACATATTTTAGTTAAATAATTGTTAAAATTATGTAAAAAATTTATTTTTAGTAAGTTATAAAATTATTTAATTTCCTGACATAATTCAATTAGCACTCCATTTGCAGATTTGGGGTGGACAAAACAGACCAATTTATTGTCTGCTCCTTTTTTGGGTTGTTCGTTTAATATAATAAACCCTTCTTTTTTTAGGCGTTCCATTTCTTTAACTATATCATCAACA
>PHDR01000297.1 GCA_002841035.1 Bacteroidetes bacterium HGW-Bacteroidetes-12
AACTAACAAAGAATTGGCTATTCCACCACCAATAGGAGCATTGTTGGCAGTAGCTGTTAATGGAATTCGAGGAATAAGAAGTCCCTTGTTATTATTAGGTGCAGCATCAATATCTAACAATGCCGAAGGATTTGGAACAACACCTGTGTTGTTTATTCCTGCACTTTGGGAGTAAATAGTTGATGCGTAAATATTAATGATTAAAATTAAAAATAGCTTTAAAAAAGTCTGTAGTTTCATATTGTTTATCTAATTAATGTTAAAGTACCTTTTTCTAAATAGTTTTTATTATCAGAACCTTCGGCTTCTATAATGAAAAAATACGTTCCATCAGGCACTTCAACTTCAGCATCAGTTCTGCCATTCCAACCTCCATTAATGTTATTCCATTCATAAAGTAATTGTCCCCAACGGTTAAAAATTTTCCCTTTTATAGCTATAATGTTTTCAGATTTTACTGTAAATATATCATTATTATTATCTCCATTTGGCGTAAATATAGTTGGAATGATAAGTGTTGATGTTCCTGCCACATTAATTGTAACAATAATTGTATCGTAACAAATTCCATCTGTTGCAATTAACATAACATCATAACTACCTTCTATATTATAGGTATGATTTGGTTCAAAAACGGTACTAGTATCTCCTGTTCCAAAATCCCAAAAGTAAGAGTTTGCATTTACACTATTATTAAAGAACTGTACATTTAATGGCGATGTTCCTGAAGTAGGGCTTGGAGAAGTTTGAGCAGTTACTTCACTTACATAAACAATAATAGAATCTATATTGCTAGAACAACCATTTAATGTTTCACTAAAATAATAGACGTGAGTTCCGCCTAATAGTTGCCCGATTGTTAAAGAATTACTAGTTACAATAATATTATTTCCTTGATTATCACTATACCAATTAATAATACCAGCACCAGAACCCGTTGCTGTTAAGAATAAGCTATCGCCTTTACAAATACTGTCGTTTCCAGAAATAATTGGTGAAGATGGTTTGGGGTTAACTATTAAATTAGTGATTAGAATACTGTCGCATCCATTAATATTTTGCAAGGTATCGTTATAATTTCCAGCAGTAGTTTGATAATTTCCACTAAGCAATATGCTGTCGCCTTGACATATAGTAGCACTTTGATTAATTGTTTGAATTGGGTTTATAATTAAAATATTTTGCAAAATACTATCGCATCCAAAAACAGTTTGAAGTGTGTCATTATATGTTCCTGCTGAACTTTGATAACTACCTCCTAGTAGGATGCTGTCGCCCTGACATATAGAGAAATTCTGATTAGTTATGGGAACAGGATTTATTGTTAAAACGGTGATTAATATACTATCGCATCCCAAAATGGTTTGTAATGTATCGTTGTAAGTACCATTTGTATTTTGGTAGTTGCCGCCAAGCAATATGCTATCTCCCGCACAAATAGATAAGTTTTGATTGGTGGTAGGAACAGGGTTAGTAACTAACATTGTTGCAACAATACTATCACATGATAGCGAAGTTTGTAACGTATCGTAATAAGTGCCGGCTAAAACTTGATAGCTACCAGCAAGCAAAACACTATCGCCTTGGCATATAGCAACGGTTTGAGCTATTGTTGGCACAGGGTTTACTGTTAATGTTGTAGTAATAATACTGTCGCAGCCAAATTTATTACCACCAAAAATGGTGTCGTTATAAGTTCCCGATGTATTTTGATAATTTCCACCTAATAAAACACTATCTCCTTGGCAAATACTTATGTTTTGATTATTAATTGATTCTACACAAGTAGTAAGCACCCATGGCGAAAAAGTATTTTGACCTAATACTGGACCAACTGTTCCAATTCCTGTTGTAACACCAGGGTTGCCTGGTCCAACTTGCGGATCCCATGATGTTCCATTCCAATGTTGTGCTAAAAAATTGTTGGCAGGATTTGTGGTTGTGTTTTCTACACCTCTGTAAGAAAAAGTAATATCGGCAGTTGTTAGTGTTGCTGTTTGAATATCCCAAAATCTATCTATTGCTAAAACTACTGAATCTGCAGTGCCGAACATATTTGTTACTGGACCTACATTTGTTGCTGTAGGTTTTGGAAGATTTAATGGGTCTGTTGCCCAAGTAGATAAAAAAACATCTGTGTTGTTGGTTGTTGACTTGTTAAAAGTAAAAGGTATATAGTCAGCTGCATTTGTTCTTATGCCAAACGGAAAAACATAACTACCAGTATTGTTTCCTACGTTCCATTTTATATAATTATATTGGCTTTCTGAATGGATAAAACCGCCAGAACTTGTCCGAACAATTCCGTTAGTATTATTTTGATCAACAACCAAAACTATATTTCTAGCTGTTGTTCCTCCATCAATAACTATAAAAGCACCGTCTATAACAATAGCGTTATTTTGTGAAATCACTAAAGAAGATAACAATAAGGAAAATATAGTAAAGCGTATATTTTTTTTCATCTGTTTATATTGTTTTTAAATCAAATCGGTAAGATGTAACTCTGATCATGGTAATTATTTTATTTTTTTAAAGTACTTGAGTACTTACGTTTCCTGCCATACATCTCTAGGGAGAGAAATAATTTTGTCATGGTTGTTAGTTAATTTGTGTTACTTGTTAGATTTAAGTTTTTCAATTTCTTCTATAAGTTTATTAATAAGGATTTGTTGTTCTTTAACAGCTTCAATTGCAATAACTGAGAGTTTTGCATAATCAACAGCCCATAGTTCTTTATTTTCGTCTGATGGTTGATGAACTAATTCAGGGAAAATTTCAGATAATTCTTGGGCAATTACACCAAAATCTTTAGAATTGGCTGCATCATTAAAAGCAATATTTCCGGAGGATAAATGATACTGATTTCTTAAGGTATAATTATATGTTTTTAGTTGAGAGAGTTTATCTAAAACATTGGTTTTTCTTTCAACGATATCTTTTTTTATTCTCTTATCGCTTGTAGCTAAAAAATTAGTAGCAAAAAAAACACCTGTTCCTTCAAGTCTGGCAAGAAGTTGTTCATTCCCTGCCTGATCGTATCTTCTAAAGTAAAATCCTCTATCAGGATTTTGATTAGCCAAAGGGGCGTTCCATTTTGTATTATTCCAAAAGTCAACACCGCTAGTGCCTCCTGCTCTATTCATTCCTACAACCAATGAGCCAACACCTCCTGTAAATAAGTAGCCTGGACCTTGGTTGATAAATGGATCGTTATTATAATTACCTATCATTGTATATCCGCCAGATACACTAAACATTAACCTTTCATTATCTACAGTAAATGTTGGGTTTTCTGTGGCAATTTTTTGTAAGCCAACCCTCACGGCTCCATTACTTTGAACAGAAAAAATATTTTCTAAAATGTTTAATCCGCTGAAACTTCTAATCACAAATCTATCTAGAACATTATCATTGGAGTTATTATAATTATCGCCAATAATCATTTCAATATTACTTACATCAGGTCCTAAGTTTACTCTTCGCATAGAAAGCCAGTCGGTATTTTCCCATAGAGCACCAAACATTATATCTCTACCATTACCAGGAACAGTGGTGGCTTCTCCTAGCTGAAAGTTACCATTAGTAACAGTAAATTGTTCT
>PHDR01000298.1 GCA_002841035.1 Bacteroidetes bacterium HGW-Bacteroidetes-12
ACTCAGGCCGATCTGATTTTGAGTATAGCATACCAGCCCTTGAAAATGTTAGTGTTTTTGAGATTGATATTAAAAAAGTTGAATCAAGGGCATATTTATACTAATTATTTTTTGTGATCGATGAACAATGTGAATCCAAGAACCTAACTTTGTACCCATAAATAATTTTTAATGTTTTCAAGCAAAGAAACATTTATTAAGCTTTGTTATACTCTAATTTTAAGCGCAATTATGCTTAAGGTTAGTATTTTATGTGTTTCCTTTTCTGCTGATAAAAACTTCAATAAATTTCAGGATTATTCAATTTGGGGTAATGAGAGCCATAAATATGTTGATCTACTTCCCCAGTCAATTATTGTTGGCATTTATGAGGTTTTCGAGAACTCGCACAAATATCCAAATACAATTCAATTTGCAAATCAAATAAATAATCAACAATACAATATTCTTCAGAGAAGGCCCTATCAACAATTCTTTCCCGAACCTAGTATCTGTTCGCATACAGGTATCTACCTGTGCTTAAGGTTATGAAAACATCAAGTTAATTTTTTTAATGATTTAACTAGTTTCAGTTTTTATAATCCTTTAATTTATCTCAAGATGAAAAGTACAGTTGAAAATAAGAACATGCCAACATGGCTTAGTATTCTAATATTTCTTGCAATAATGACTGCAATTATGGTTATTGGAATGATGATATAGTCCTTAATAAAATCAATTTTAATTACTTTAAGACCCTATGGTTCAGATGCTATAGGGTCTTTTTCTATAATAATTTTGAGGTTTTTTTAAAATAAATTCAAAAATCTTACACTATTGCAGGATATTTAATTTACTGATATATAATCTATTATAAATATCTCTAGGTATAAAGAGTAAACTATTTGACAAAAAAAGTAAATCGACTTCAAATAGTTTCTAAAAAGCTATATATTAGTATGGTAAAAAAACAAAGAATTACTACAATTTTTTCATTCAAATTTTTATAACTAGGTTAAATATTTATGGCCAATATCCGAGATTTAAAAAAAGATGTAAAACAGATGGTGGAACATTTCATTCAGGAGTGTTACATCCATTTAGCATATTCACCACCCCTTAATCAAGAAAACGTACTCGATATTATTTCTGATGCTATGGAGCTTGAAAAAGAAATGATAATCAAGCTTAATAGTCCAATTTACACCAATAAAAAGGAGAGCAGAGCCTATTTTAAAAACTTATCTGGAAATTTTTACGACAGTATTGTTGAACTAATTGAGAGGCTTAATTCATTGTCGTACTAGTTATTACCATTCTTTCTGCAATTTTCAATAATAACAATCCAATATGAATTCATTTTTCGAATTGGCTAAAGATCGATACTCTTGTCGATTTTATAGTGATGCCTTAGTTTCAAAGGATCTAATTACAAAAGTGATAGAGTGTGCCCAAGTTGCTCCATCAGCCAAAAATGCTCAGCCCTGGCGATTTGTGGTGGCGAGTTCGTTGCCTCTTCTCGAGCAGATTGCAAGTTGTTACAGCGCATCGTGGCTAAAATCGGCTCCTGTAATAATTATTGCATGTGGTGATCAATCCGAATCGTGGAAACGATCCGATGGTAAGGATCATTGCGACATTGATTTGGCCATTGCCATCGATCATATTACTCTTGCTGCTACTGATAATGGCCTAGCAACCTGTTGGATTTGTAAGTTTGATGTAATGAAATGTGCTGAAATCCTTAAACTTCCATATAACATCTATCCAGTTGCACTTATTCCATTAGGGTATTCTTCTGAAAAGAACAACTATTCAGAAAGACACCTAATTAGGAAGTCAATTGATGAAATTGTTTCGTGGGAAGGGTATACTTTTTAAATACCCGTTCTGTATTTCTTAACCCTAGCAGATAATCCCTTTGCATCACCAGTGAGTTTATTAAGGTGACTCCAGAATTTTGGACCATGATTCTTATGAATTGTATGAGTTAATTCATGAATGATAATGTAGTCGATCAGATCATCGGGCAGTTTCATTAAGTAGATACTTAAGTTTATATTATCATTAGCTGAGCAACTTCCCCACCGAGATGATATTTTTTTTATTCTCAAGTCATTATAGTTGAATCCGTATTTATCTGCTAGTTCATTTACCCTGGCTGGAAGAATCTCCAGCGCTTCCTTCCGGAATGCCATTTCAATAGCTTTTTTTGCTGCCTCTTGAACTGAAACGTCAGAAATTTCCTTAGTATTTGGGTACTGAACTTCTATTAATCCGTTTTGAAGTATAATTTTTATTTTATCAACACTTACAGGTGTAAGTATTAATTCATGATTTTTTGTGCGATACTTGATGATTATTTGCTTTTCAACTTTAGTCGAAAGTTCTTTAAGTTTATCGTTAATCCAATCCTTTTTGTCTTCAACAAAGTTTTTGGCCGTTTTAAATGGCAGTAAACCTGGTATTGTAACCCTTACACCCGTTTTTGGGCGAATGGTTATGGTTAATCTTTTTGCTCTTAAATTTCTACGAAATAATATATTCCCCACATCAGGAAAATTGTATGTGGTAGAAAAGAGGGAGTTCTTTGGAGCCATTCTATTGCTTCAAAATCCAAATGTTAGGATATTGTAACTTCCACTGATTCATTGAATCTGCAGCCTCTTGCCTTGTTAAGAAGGAACCAAGTGAAACAGCATGCATCCCACTGGGCTGTGCAATAACACTTGATTTATAGCCTGCACTTTTCATATCAATTGAAAATTTCTCAGCATAATTGGCATTCCGAAAACTACCAACAATAATATGAAACATCCCTTCTTGAGGGTAGGAAACGGCAATCTTAGGAACCTGATCAGTTTCAGTTTTTATAATTCTTTTCTCTGAAAGTTTTTCTCCATCTGAAGGTAACTCTTGATCCAATGAGCCCTTATCAATTTCCTTACTAAGTTCGTTAAACTCCTCATCGAAACGGCCTTGTGATACTTCACTATCATCAGCCGTAGCTACAACGTTAGCAGATTCTTCACTAATATCAGGCGTAATTTCCTCCTTTACAATTTTTTCTTTAGAAAAGTCAATAATACCAGAACTATATAAATACCAACCACCAACTAATAAAACTACAAGTCCAAGGCCAATAAGTGTACCCATAAGTATTGCTTTACCCGTACCAAATCCATCTGACTTGCTAGTTTTCGATGGTTTAGTTTTGATTATGGGCGAGTGAATTGGTTTGGGTTCTGTTGAATCGGATGATCTTAGTTCCTTTATGGGTGAAGTTTCAACATTATCTTGAGGAATTATTTTCTCAGGTTTTGGGACAGCAATAGGCTCTTCTTTTATTTCAAGAGGTTCATTATCTTGATCTTTCGGTTTAACCCCTACTTTTTCTTTAGCTGATGTTTTTGGTGCTACAACTTTGGGTGATTCGGGTTTTTTCTTAGTCTCTTCAATTTTGGGTTTAGAATCTTGTTCTTTGTCAATCATTACCTCATTCTGTAGCTTCAATTCATGAGGAGTAAAGTGTATGCTGCCTCTTTTGTCGAGGTATAAAAGACCAAAATTCTCGATTTCATACTTTTTGTTTTCAA
>PHDR01000299.1 GCA_002841035.1 Bacteroidetes bacterium HGW-Bacteroidetes-12
GATGTTTTAATGACCATGAAAGATTTATGGCTAGAAATTGTTTGTGGTTTAATGGGCTGGAGCGCCATTGCCATTCCGATTTTTATTTTAATAATTACATTTAAACCAAAAAATATTAAAATTTAGGAAATGTCGTTTTGGCAATTACATTAAACAGCACATTGTCAGGATATTATTTTCATTCGTCTAAAATAACAGAATCAAAAACTACCAATCATGAAAGCCCTAATAATTTCCGGCGGCGGCAGTAAAGGTGCATTTGCAGGTGGCGTCGCCGAATATCTGATAAATGATTGTTGCAATCAATATGATATGTTTGTGGGTTGCTCCACAGGAAGTTTATTATTGACACATCTGGCTTTAGGTAAAATTGATAAAATAAAAAAAATATACACCACTGTCACACAAAATGACATTTTTAATATTTCTCCATTCAAAATAAAAAAGACCGCCGATGGTTTTAGCACAAAAATAAACCATTTCAATACTTTAAGAACTTTTCTTAAAGGTTGTCCAACCTTTGGCGAAAGTGAAAATTTACGCAAACTCATAAGAAGAAGCATCACTAAAGACGAGTTTAACCAACTAAACCAACTTCATAAAAAAGTAATTTTTACGGTTTCAAATCTCACACAAGATACCATTGAATATTATGATTCCGAAAACTGTAAGTATGAAGATTTTTGTGATTGGGCTTGGGCTTCATGCAATTTCACGCCATTTATGAGCATTTACACAAAAAATGGATCTCAGTATGCCGATGGCGGCTTTGGAAGTTTTATTCCAATTAGGCACGCCATAGAAAATGGCGCTTGTGACATAGATGTGATTATTTTGGAAAATGAAAAGGAACAAACAAATAATCCGCAAATAGGCAATGCGTTTTCATTACTGTTCAGAACATTCAAATTTATGAATCATCAAAACAGCAACAAGGATGTAATTATTGGCAAATTGGTTGGGTTGAACAAAAAAGTAAATATCAACTTTTACTATACGCCAACACATTTAACCGAAAATCCGCTCATTTTTAATCCGGAACAAATGACGCAGTGGTGGAAAGACGGCTATGGATTTGCCAAATCTAAAAACCCTGTGGGTTATTGCCATCTCCCAGATACAAATCAATAATGATGTAAAAATTTATGGCTATTTTATCAAAATATTTTAACCCTAAAATAATTGTCATGCTGCTTCTTGCAACTGTCTTTTTTTCTTGCAAAAATAAAGAAGGCAACCAGGCAATTCATCCCTTTTGCGCTTCAGAATATTGTTCTGCTGATGGAAAAGAAGAACTGATAGATTTGTATCAGCATAACAAACCCATTGAAAAAACCATCTATTTTAATGTAAATTGCATTGTGACTTCCAAAAAATCGCCTAAGTTTTTTAAAATAGCCGCCAAAATTGAAAAGCTCAACCAAGTTTTTTCTCCTTCTCACATTCAATTTCGATTATTGCCCATTATATCACATGAACCTTCAACCATTAATTTAGATGAAATTGAAAATAAAAAGAGCGCTCTCAAACTTGTGACCAGAAATTTAGAAAAAAAAGATGCCCTGAACATTTTTATTGTGCAGCATGGAAAATACCTCAACGGATTTACCTACGTAATTCAGGATAATTTTTTGAGCTATTTTAATTTGTTTGAATGCAATACATCTTTCATCAGTGAAAAAGCCTGGTTTAATGAGTCGACCTTGGCGCACGAAATGGGACATTTTTTTGGATTACAGCATACTTTTGGCAAAAGTCCTTATGAAAATACAACTTTGGAAAAACCCGATGGATCCAACTGTGTTGAAGAAGGAGATTTTATTTGTGACACGACTGCCGACCCAAACGGAAAAGTCAATAAAAAATGCGAATATATTGGTTTGTCCGATGCTAAAAAATATGATTTTAATCCGCCCGTTAACAATTATATGAGCTATTACAGAAATGACTGCAAAAATGAATTTACTACCGGGCAATATGCTTCCATGAATGCTTTTGCCAATAAATACAGGAAATATTTGAGTGCGAACTAGTAAATAAAAAGCTTAATTTTTAATATTTGCAGGATTTTGTAACCAAAATTTAAATACGAACTTTCGTGTATTAAATCGAATTTTTCATTAGATAACCATAAAATCTAAAATCGTAATTCTTATTTCGTAGTTCAATGAGTTAGGGGCTGAACCCTTCTTCTAAGCTCTTGTAAACTAAGTTTTTGAGCTCTTTTTTTGTCGCTTTTCGCAACTAAAAAAAAACGAGCAGTAAAGACCCAACCATTGCGGTAACGCCCAAAATAAATTCCTTAATTATAAATCCAAATAAAAAGATAATAGTGATTTTTTGCCAAAAACTTGTTTATTGCTAAGCGAATGCTTAGTTTCGTAAAAAACAAAAAACCGATGGCAAGAATTAAAGCTTTTAGTGAAGATGTTGTGCTAAACAGCGCCATGAACGTTTTTTGGAATAATGGTTATGAAGCAACTTCTGTGCGATTGCTTGAAAAGGAAATGGGCATTAACCAATTTTCAATTTACGCGTCGTTTTCAAATAAAAAAAACTTGTTTATTGAATCGATCAAAAAGTACCGTGAGTATGTGAAAGAGCACGTTTTTTACGATTTGCTCCAGGAAAATGCAGGGTTGGCTGAATTGGAATTATTTCTTCAAAAAAAGGTTCAAAAAACAAATGCAGTTGATGGCCATAAAGGTTGTTTGGTGGTAAACACTGCCGCTGAAATTGGAACAAAAGACAAGGAAATTGCCCGCGAAATCGAATTGTATTACGATTTTATTTATGAAATTATGACCAAAGTGATTAGAAATGCCATTGCAAAAGGAGAAGTGCCGGCTGATACTGACGTGGAAATACAAGCCGGTTTTTTTCTTGGGATTATGCAGGGATTTTCTGTGGCTTCCAAAACGATGGATGAAAAAAGGTTACTTGATTTTATTTCAGTGGCGATAAAGCAAATTCGCTGATTTTTTATTGATGTTAAACAAATACTCGCTATTTATAATTAAAAATAAAATGACAAAATTTACATTATACACTCCAGAAACAGCTCCGGAAGCATCAAAGGAAATTTTAGCTTTATCGTTAAAACAAAACGGATTTATCCCTAATCTATACGGAATTATGGCTGAATCTCCGGAATTATTGAAAGCTTATCGGCATTTGGCCGACTCATTTAACGCCACTTCATTGAACCGAATTGAAAAAAATATTGTTTGGCTGTCGGTGAGCAACTACAACGCTTGCCATTATTGCATGGCGATTCATACAAGCGTCGCCAAAATGCATAAATTACCTGAAGATATGATTGAAGCATTGCGGAATAATTTGCCTTTAAAAGATGAAAAATTGGAAACATTGAGGAAGTTTGCTGTTTTGCTGACCGAAAAAAGAGGCTGGGCTTCAGAAGAAGAAATCAATAAATTTTTGGAAGCCGGCTATACCCGAAAAAATATTCTTGAATTGGTTGTGGGAATTGGCCAAAAAATTATCAGTAATTATGTGAATCATATCACAAACACCCCTGTCGATAAA
>PHDR01000300.1 GCA_002841035.1 Bacteroidetes bacterium HGW-Bacteroidetes-12
CTTTTGTTGCTTGAGTATGTAGCTTATTCACAAACGCACAAACATCAAAGTTATATATAGGAATAAGAATAGAAATCATGAGCTATAAATGAGGTTATAAACTTACTATATAATTTTAATGTGGCAATAAAGAAAATAGAAGAATTGTTTACTAACAAATGACAACTTAATTTTAATCTTCAATAATTTATTTTTACATTTACGGTTTAGATTAAATTAGTTATGTATAGTATTAAAAAGCCCAATTTATTTCAGTCGTTTTTACCAATACTTGTTTTAATTGGACTTTTAGTTTTAAATGTTTTAAGAGTATTTGGTGATGATGCATTAGGAGGAGCAAATCAATTGGCATTATTGTTATCAGCAGCTGTTGCTATTGTGGTGGCTATCTCAATTGGTTATAAATGGGAATTTATTCAACAAGGTATTGTTAAGAGTATTAAATCGGCACTTCCTGCATTAATTATTTTACTTTTAATTGGTGCTTTAGCAGGTACTTGGATGTTGAGTGGTGTTGTTCCTGCCATGATTTATTATGGATTGGATATTTTAAATCCTTTATTTTTTCTGCCAGCCACTTGCATAATTTGTTCTATTGTTTCTATTGCTACAGGAAGTTCATGGACTACTGCAGCAACAGTTGGGATTGCTTTAATTGGAATAGGAGGAGTGCTTGGCTTTGATAAAGGATTAGTTGCAGGAGCAATTCTATCAGGAGCTTATTTTGGAGATAAAATGTCGCCATTATCTGACACCACCAACTTAGCACCAGCAATGGCTGGCACCGATTTAATTACACACATTAAATATATGGCTTATACAACCATTCCTTCTATAATTATTGCACTCGTGTTGTTTTTAATTATTGGATTTACCTATTCAACAACAGGAAATGTGGAAGAGGTAAATGCACTCAAATTGGCAATAAGTTCTAAAATAAACATTACTCCATGGTTATTTTTAGTGCCTCTTATAGTGATAGGGTTAATAATTAAAAAAGTAGCGGCTATACCAGCATTGTTTTTAGGTAGTGTTTTAGGCGGTATATTTGCTGTTATTTTTCAATCAGATTTAATTAGGAATTTATCGGAAAACAGCAACTTTTTTTATGCTGCTTATGAAGTAGTTGTTAATGCAATGACAACAGATATAGCTATTGTTACCAATAATAATCTTGTGAATGAATTGCTTTCTTCTGGAGGAATGAAAGGAATGCTCAATACAATATGGTTAATTATTTGTGCTATGATTTTTGGAGGAGTTATGGAAAAAACAGGTATGTTAAAAACGATTACTAAATCCATTATGATTTTTGCAAAGTCAACAGGTTCTTTAATTGCAACCACAGCCACCTCATGCGTTGTGTTTAACTTAACAGCTTCAGATCAGTATTTAGCAATTGTTGTTCCTGGTAGGATGTTTGCCAAGATATATAAAAAAAGAGGGTTGCATCCAAAAGTATTGAGTAGAACTTTAGAAGATTCGGGCACTGTTACTTCTGTTTTAGTACCTTGGAATACTTGTGGAGCCTATCATTCAACAGTGTTAGGCGTTGCAACAGGCGATTACTTTATGTATTGCTTTTTTAATATTCTTAGCCCAATTATGACCATGTTTTTTGGTTTTTTAAACATTAAAATCGCTAAACTTGTAAAATATGAAGAAAAATAAAAACATTATACTAATTTGTACGTAGTTATAAAAATAATAAAATAGACATTAATAACAATAATAAAGAATAAAAAAATATGAAAATTTTTAAATACCTATTAATTATTAGTTTAACAATATTTTCCCAAACCATTAAATCACAAGAAAGTTACGCACCAGAAGATGTTGTTGATGAAAAATTTGGAATTATAAAATATGAATCTCTTAACATTATGTTAGGAAAAGATTCCATTAGAAATGATGCTAGAGGTTATGCTGCAAATGGATATATTGAAGATTTCTATAAAGATGGTCAATTATTACACAAAGGGTTCTATGTAGATGGTCAGCTTAAGGTTTATAAGAATTATTTTCCTAATGGAAAAGTGGAACGAAATTTCAGAATGACCGATATTAAAAAAAGTAAAATGACCATCTATTATTCTGATGGTAAAATAAAATCTGAAATAGAATATATCGAAAATCAAGCACAGAAATGGGCAGATTTTTATCCAAATGGAAACCCAGAATTTGTTGAAGAATATGATAAAAACATTCAATATTATGTTTTCAAAGCAAATTACTTTGAAAATGGAACACCCGAAAATACGCTCACATTAACAGATAAAAAGAAATTAATTTTAAAACAAATTTACTATCACGCAAACGGACAACTTAAAGAAGAAGGAGAAATGAAGTATAACAAATCTATTTTTGATTATGAACGAATAGGCACTTGGACACTTTTTGATGAAACAGGTAAACCCACAAAAAAAGTGAAATACGCTAGTGGAAAAGTGGTAAGTGAAAATGATTTATAATCCTTTTTTAACCAAATCTATATTTTGAGAGTACATTTTATTGCAATAGGAGGTAGTGCTATGCATAATTTAGCCATAGCCTTGCACAAAAAAGGATATCAAGTTACCGGTTCTGACGATGAGATTTTTGAACCAAGTAAAAACAGAATTGCCTCTTATGGGCTTTTGCCTGAAAAATTCGGTTGGGATGAAAATAGAATTACAGCTGATATTGATGCTGTTATTTTAGGAATGCACGCCAGAATTGATAACCCTGAATTACTTAAAGCTCAAGAATTAGGATTAACGATATATTCCTATCCAGAATACATTTACGAACAGTCAAAAAATAAAATTAGAGTTGTTATAGGAGGAAGTCATGGGAAAACTTCTATTACAGCAATGGTGTTGCACGTGTTAGAAAATAGCAACTTTGATTTTGATTATATGGTTGGAGCACAATTGGAAGGCTTTGACACGATGGTTAAAATAACAGATGCTCCCATAATTATTCTTGAAGGAGATGAGTACCTTTCTTCTCCTATTGACAGAAGACCAAAATTTCATCTTTATAAACCTCATATTGCACTAATAAGTGGTATTGCTTGGGATCATATCAATGTTTTCCCAACTTTTGAAAATTATATAGAACAATTTGACATTTTTATTAATCAGATTGAACCCAATGGTTATTTAACCTATTGCGAAAATGATGTTATTTTAAAGGCATTGGTTTTAAAGAACTCTTCATTAATTAAAAAAGTAGGTTATTCAACACCGAGCAATTACATTGAAAACGGCACTACTTTTCTTAAAACAGAATACGAAAATATATCGCTTATGGTTTTTGGCGACCATAATTTGCAAAATATAAATGGAGCAAAATTAATTTGCAATCAATTGGGTGTTGATGATTCTGATTTTTTTAAGTCAATAACTACATTTAAAGGAGCAGCAAAACGATTAGAATTAATTGCTAAGAATGAAACAACGGCTGTTTACAAAGATTTTGCTCATTCACCATCAAAATTAAAAGCAACCACCAAAGCAGTTAAACAACAATATCCCGATAGGAAAGTAGTGGCTTGTA
>PHDR01000301.1 GCA_002841035.1 Bacteroidetes bacterium HGW-Bacteroidetes-12
TTTGTTTTCAAATCCTTTACGAGCCATATTAATCCAAAACAGAGTGTCATTTTCCGAATAAGGAAATGGAATGTTTAATGTAACTTCCGAAATTGCTTTTTCTTTCATCAATTCCAAGATAGTTGGCATGTCATTTTCTTCTAATTTTCTTAAAATTAGTCGCTTAGTAGTTATTTTAGGATATAGACGCATTAAAACCGCACTTGTGTTGATATTCCTGATGTTATTTTAAATGATTTTTCTTTGGTGTAAATGACTTGCTTTAGGTTAGCTCCTCGCTGCACAATGCGGTAATTTCCAGGTTGAAGCACTATTGTTTCTCGGTTGGTGTTTGTTGAAAAGGTATAAACTAACGCTAATGTATTATTTTTTTCTTCAAAAATACTAGCAACTCCATTGCCCGGTAAAAAGAAAATTCCTAATCCAGGTTCGGGTAAAAATACTTTTGTGGTATAACTTTGTTTTATGTTTACATTTTTAATGTAGGTTCGTGGAAGTGTGAGAATTTCCAAATCATAATCTCCTGTAATGTATTTAGTTAATTTAGAAAAATCTTGAATATGAAAAGTGCCTAATTCATCTTTTTTTCGCACAATGCACTTTAAATCCTTATATTCGTTAAGCCCATTCATTTCGAGTTGAAGATAACCTTGAGGAGCATCTAAAGCAATAACATTATGTTTACCCGGAATTATGGTAATATTTTCTTTATGAACAAGTGGCAAGGTATGAACAACTAAATCGTATTTCAGGGCAGCATCAAGCGGAATTGTATCTGGATTTCCTCTGTAATTCATGGTATGTATGAAATTATAAACGATAGCTTTAGAAAAACTGTTATAAAAAGTCATGTTTACATCTGTTTCGGTTGGCAAACCATTAGCATCCAACAAATTAACCTGAACAGTGGTGTTGTTCATTGCCTGAGAAATTACTACATTTAGCACGTTTTCAAACGAAGCCTGATCTTTGGTTTCATAAAAAGTTCCTACGCATTTAAACGCATCGGCAATTTCTAAATCCAACCCCATACCAATAACAAAAGGCTTTAGCGTTACTCCGTTTTTTTGAAGAGCAAGAGCAACAGCACAAGGGTCTCCATCGCACTCTTCTTTTCCATCGGTAATTAAAATAATGATGTTTCGGCAGTTATTACATGGCGGAAAATCGTTTTTTGTTTGCTCTAAAGAATACGCAATTGGTGTTGTTCCAACAGGGTAAATGCGTTTTAGTTTGGTTTTAATTGCTTCGTAGTTATTGGGTTTAAATGGAACTTCTAATTTTGTATCTTCGCAGCTTCTGTTTCCTGATGCTACCGAAAATTGATGTCCGTAAATACGAAGCGCCACTTCTAAATTTTCTACTTTTTTGAGGCTGTCCATTAAATTACTCAACAAGCGAGTGGCTACTACCATTTTTTGCTCTCCACTCCATTGTCCTAACATACTTTGAGAGGCATCTAACACAAATAAAATTCTGGTTTTAGGTTGGTTTTGTGCGAAAGAAGAAAAAGCTATAAGTAGGGTTATAGTTAAGGGAAGAATATATTTAGTTAAGAGGTTCATTTTATTAGTTCTCAGTTTACAGTCTTCAATCTTCAGTTTACAGTCTTCAATCTACAACCTACAGTCTTCAATTGAAACAAGACATTTATTTGTATTTGTCAGGGTTATTTATCATATGATTTAAAAGTTTACCTATTTCAATGGTTTTATTTGTTTTATCATTATAAATGTCTGTTTCAATGTAGTTGCAAGCTAAAGCAAAATCGAGCCAAACCTGAGTTTCTGAATTTCCCATATCTGAATCCGATATTTTCGACACAAAATGAGCTGGATATTGACGTTTTCGATACCCTTCAGCTAAATTTGCACAAACAGAACGAGAGCATCTTCTAATTTGATCGGTTAAGGCATATTTTTCTACACTAGGAAATTTTTTAGAAATTTCAAACACTTCCATTGCAAGTTGAAAAGCTTTCTTATAAATCGTTAATTCTTTAAAAGTACTCATTTTTTTGTTTTGTTGTTGTTTTGTTTTTTGAAGACTGTTGATTGAAGACTGAAGACTGAGAACTGCTTGTTTTAATAATCCCCCAATGTTTCTTCCAACTGATTTAATGCAACTGCTAATTGTTCGTCATTTGGAGCTACTCCGTGCCACTTATGGCTTCCCATCATAAAATCAACACCTTGTCCCATTTCGGTTTTCATAATAATAATAACTGGTTTTTGTTTTCCAAGATGTGTTTTTGCTTCATTAAGTGTAGAAATTATTTCTTGCATTTTGTTTCCATTCATTTCCAACACGTCCCAACCAAAAGCTTGCCATTTGTTTTTTAAATTTCCTAAACTCATTACTTCATCGGTGCTGCCATCAATTTGCTGTCCATTGGCATCAATACAAGCAATTAAGTTATCAACCTTGTTGTGAGCGGCATACATGGCAGCTTCCCAAATTTGCCCTTCTTGCAACTCGCCATCACCGTGCAAAGAAAAAACTGTGCTTTTATCGTTGTTTAACTTTTTGGTGAGTGCTGCTCCAATTGCGTTTGATAATCCTTGACCTAACGAGCCACTTGCAATTCTAATTCCTTCTAATCCTTCGTGGGTGGTTGGATGTCCTTGTAAACGGGTGTTTAATTTTCTGAAAGTGCTTAATTCTTTCACATCAAAATAGCCAGAACGAGCCAACACACTATAAAACAAAGGAGAAATATGTCCATTCGATAAAAAGAAAATATCCTGATTTTTACCATTCATATCAAATGGTTGAGGAGTGTGTTGCATCACCTCAAAATAGAGTGCCACTAAATAATCGGTGCAGCCTAATGAACCGCCAGGATGCCCTGAGTTTACAGCATGAACCATTCGTACTATGTCTCTTCTTACTTGAGAAGCAATTTTTTCTAATTCGATAATTGATGGCATTTTCTTTTTTTTGAGGTTTAAAATTCTGTTCAAAAGTAGTTGAATTAAAAAAAAAGGAAGCCCTTTGTTGAAAACTTGTAACAATTTAATAAACGATTGCTTTACAAGTGGTTTTTGATTCTATAAATACGGTTGTATAAAAAATTAGGATACAAAGAATAAATAGAATTAAGCACAACAATTCAACGAATAAAAAAAAGAATTTCATACATTTATCGACTTAATGAAATACACTAAATTTTAAATGCATGAAAAAAATTAACTGTTTTAGTCTTTTATTTATTGTTATTGCTCTTTTTTCTTTCAGCAATACTAATGCTCAACAAGCAAAATCACTCCATTTTAAATCGGGTAAAATTATTCCTGAGTTAAATAGTAATCAACTCGAAAAGCTGAAATTTTCTCCAAATGAATTGGTAAATGGAAGTTATTTTAGAATCATACAATTTAGTGAAATACCAACATCAGCTCAAAAAGAAAGTCTGATAAATTCAGGAATAACCTTGTTAGATTATATGCCTGATTATGCTTTTTTTGCATCTATTTTAGAAAA
>PHDR01000302.1 GCA_002841035.1 Bacteroidetes bacterium HGW-Bacteroidetes-12
TTCACAGCTAATTTTGACAAATTTTGAATCATTTGGTCTTTTTATGTAACAATCTCCAGTCTTTGGCTTATTTGGAAAATCTTTCAATTCAACTTGAGCTGTAATAGTCAGGCTAGAAGTTAAAATCAGGAATGTTATAATTTGAATACTATTTATTTTCATAGAAATTTTCAAGTTTTCGTATAGTTGCCAACGAGTTTTTATAAGATTTGTGCGACGTAAAAATCGGAGATTTTTCCGCCGAAGCAATATTTTTATTGAATGTTTGTCGGTTTGTACTAAATCCGATTTGAGCATAAATTTTATAAGGTGTTGTACACTGTACTTTTATTAGTTCCATTTTTCATTACGTTTTTCATTGTCGTTTTGAGTTAAATAATGAATTGAAATTATTATTTGAATATTAAAATCAGTCAAATCTAAATCTTTTGGATTTTGATAAATGTGGTTTTGTAGAGAACCCATTCCGTCAATTCCTCCTCTTGAAAGAATTCCATTTGTATATTCTTTAATAAATTCATTTTTTATTCCGAATTCTTTCAGATAGTCAATATATTCTCCACTTGTTCCTACTTCAATTGATTTATATTCTGTTTTTTCTGGATATTTCCGAGATTTTGAAAATCCCCAAATCTTATCAAATGTAGATTTTGAAATTTTGTCATACAGTTTTTTCTGTAAATCAAAATCAACTCTTTCAAGAATCGGTTGCCAACCATTATTAACGAGTTCTGGAAGAATTTCTTCAAAACATTTTTTAAAATCTGATTTTGTCTTATTTTGACAAATTTGTTCTTTAAAAAAAGCAGTTACTAATTTTAAATCTTCAATTTCGTTTTCTGTAAAGTGATTTTTTAATTCCTTATTTGAATCGTCATTTTTACAAGAATAATTTAAGATTAGAAATCCAATAAGTAATATTTTAGTAATTTTTTTCATATTTCGTATAGTGTACAACGTTTTGCAGCTATGAGAAGTTGGCGATTTCAAAGCACAAAACTGTCAACCTGCACTCAAGTTGGATTGAAAAACTAAACACCATATAACCTCTTAACCGCCAATTTCTTATAGGTGCTGTTGGCTGCTGTGCTTCTTGTTTTCATCCTGTTTTCTGTTTTTTAAATACATTCAGTTTGTTTAAAATCAGTTTTAATTTTCAAATTGATGCGGTGGATTTGTAAGAAACATTTTCAGGTAAATAACAACTCCAAAAGCAACGAGAACTAAACCGATGATGTTTGTAATTGTTGTAAAAAAGCCAATAAACAAAACCAACATTCCTGTAAGCAACATTCTTTCTGAATAACGAACAAGTTCCATTGCCGATAAGCTTTCAATATTTCGTGAATATTTGAAAAGTTCCTTATCAATATGAACTTGAGCAATCACAATCCAAACAATCGCAATTTTCATAATCAGTAACCCCATTACGTTTATCAATGGATGATGAAATGTGTCAAGCGGTATGAATATATAATAAAATTCAGGGATAAGAGAGTAAACCACAGTCATAACGCCAAATAGAGAAAAGATAATCCAAAAAAATCCACTAACTCTTTTCAGGCGATTATACTCAATGATTTTTTTGTTAGTGGCATTTGGTTCTGTAATGCGTGTAACTTTTCGGAATTGTTTCCAAAAAATGATTAGCCAAGTTGCAACAAGCATAAAGGCTGGCAAATACATTTGTAAAGTTGGGTCTGTCATAATTTTATATTTTAAGGTAAAACAATCAAAGGGGTTTGCCCTTCATATACTAATTCGTTTATTAAAAACCGTCTGAAAAGTTGGTCGGTCAAAAGGCGTGAGCCTTTTTGAACAATCAACATTTCATCAATTTTATTATTAATTACTTTTTTTATGTCGTTAAATGGATTGTTGCCTTCATAAATAGCAAATGATGTGTTGTATTTATCTGAAAACATTTCTTTTAACTCTTTTAGATGCCTTTCAATTCCTTTTGTTTTTTCGTTGGGTTTTGCCAAATAGAAAAAGGTAATACTCGTTTTTTTGCTGTCAATGAAATTCAAAAACTTGTTCAATTCCAAGATGTTTAAAGGATGTTTTTCTGTTACAGCCACAAATATTTTTTCGTGTGAAAAAGTGTCGATTTCCTTGGGCATTGCAACAATAATATTTTTTGTGTTATCAATAACCTGAAGTGCAACGCTTCCAAGAAATAACTTTTTGAGTAAGCCCGTTCCTTTTATTCCCGTAAAAATTAAATTGTCATAAGGTTCTTCTAAAAGTTTGGGCAGAGTAAGTTGTAAATTGCTTTCCGAAACATTGAATGTAACTTTAACGGTTGGCGGAATTAATTCTTTTGTTAATTCCTTTAATTTTTGCAATGCTTCTTCATTAGTATGTTCCGCAATTTGTTGTCTGCTTTCATTGTCGGTAAGTGCAGGGGCTAACACAATGGACTGATGAACCAAGAGCAATTCAGCATTTGCCTGTTTACTCCAATCGCAAGCATATTTTATTAAGTTGCTTGAATACTCCGAAAAGTCAATGAGTATAATAAATCGTTTTTTCATTTTATTACGTTTTTGGCTTGTAAAGACTGTCATTTACTTTTGTGAAATCTTCCTTACTGTCGGCAAGCACCATTAATATATCTTTTGCATCAATAATAGTTGAGCCACCGGGGCGAATAAATTCTCCATTTCGCTTAATCATAATAATAAAGGCTGATTTTGGAAAATTCAAATCAACAATTCTTTTGCCTACAGCGTGAAAGTCGGGCAAAATTTCAAATTCTTGCAATGATGATTTAGGAAGGTCTAAAACAAGTTGGTCTAATTCAGTGATTTTTTTTGCTTTTTCGGGTAATGCCACATTGAGCCACTTTGCTACAATTGATAATGTTGTTCCTTGAATGAGAACCGAAGTAACCGAAATAAAAAATACGATATTGAAAATCATATTGGCTTTATCAATTCCTGCCAAAAGCGGATAAGTTGCAAACACAATGGGAACAGCCCCCCGTAAACCAACCCAAGAAATGTAAAATCTTCTACGCAGTCTCATTTTGAAAAACACCAAACTGAGAAATACACTTACAGGACGAGCAACAATAATCAAAAAAAGAGAAATGAGAAGTCCGATACCCATATAAGGGAAGACTTGCGAAGGAAAAACAAGCAATCCCAATGTTAAAAACAGAACAATTTGCATCAACCAAGCCAAACCATCATACATTTTAAGAATGGTTTTTTTATGTATCAAGTCTTGGTTTCCTAAATAAACGGCACAAATGTAGATTGCAAGAAAGCCATTACCACCAACAAAGTCGGTTGCGGAAAATGTAATGAACATCAAGGCAATAACCAAAACAGGATAAAGTCCTTCAAAGTCAAGTTTGATTTTGTTAATAATGAATTTGCTAATTTTTCCAAACGCAAAACCTGCAATCCCACCTAAAATCATTTGTTGAAGAAACAATGGAACAATGGAAGCCAAACTTTGGTCT
>PHDR01000007.1 GCA_002841035.1 Bacteroidetes bacterium HGW-Bacteroidetes-12
TAAAAGACTTGAATTAAGAAGAGCCGTGTGATGCGAGAGTATCAAGCACGGTTCTGTGAGAGGTTTAGGGGTGAGATTCCCCTTTACCTACTCGACTTTGTTCTTGACGCTATGCTTAGTTCTTTTTTACCAAATAATAACCCAATGATAGAGCTATAATTATTGAAGCTAAACCAATATTACTCAGACCATCTGCATGTCCTAAATCAAGGACAAGTAGTTTTCGTCCAATAGCTATTAGCCCAATCAGCAATATACTTTGCACCTTTATACTATGTTCTTTAATGTAAATATTAAGTGTGTCAATTAACTCAATTGCAATGAGAATATTGAAGAAAACGGGCAAAACCAGAGCAGTCTGTTCTTTTGTAATTAAAAGCCTTGTGGTCGTATCGCCTGTTGTTAGCAGTGCTTTGCCAAATTGATAGACTAGTTCTATAATTTCTACTGCAATGTACAACACAATTATTGCTGAAAGAATATAGAATACACCTACTTCAAATTTCTTAATCAAGCTTTGGCTCATAATCCTAAAAATTGAAGTGGTTTAGAATTTTTAAATTCTGCCGAGACTTCGCCAGCATAGGTTTTATTATCTGATAAATCCAATTTTCGTACATCCGCTTTCTCACTGAAATCAATTTTCTTAAGGTCAACCCAAAATATATTTGGCGTGAGTGCTGTTTCAAAGTAATACACCAATTCTTTCTGGTCTGCTACACAACGCCAGCGAGTTGTAGATAAATTTGGGAATCCTTCAATCTCGAACCCGTATGGTACCGATACATTTCTAATCACACTAAAAACACCTGCTACTGCTACTCTTGTATTGTCCGTTTGCGGTATGGAATTAATGAAAAAAGAAGCTCTTACAAAACGGTCCGCTGCTGTTACTGAACCTGGAAGAAAAGTTTTACCCGGAATATTTTCCCAATATTTAGCTATTGCCAACTGTTGTTCATATGGAGGGTCATTGGTCATCACTGTGTATGATGGGTCGTGATGTATCACCAATTTACCTTTGATGTATTCAAGAATGGCATTGTCGCCAGTGGCATCCGAAATGGATAAATGCACTGTGGTAAATTTGTCAGTGCCAGGAATAAAATCAGAAACTATTGCGAATGATTCTTTACTTAATTCTTCAACGGCTTCAGCAACAGTTGCGAAATTGTCTAAAACGTATTGTGCCCAAAGAGAAATGGCCATACCTTTTCTGTCACCTTCCTTATTGAAACTAGGATAGTTTGACTCAACCAACCAAAGTAAGTTAGCTACCAAACCTTTTTCGTTCATGCCATCGGCAACAGCGATATCCCATGTACTCACACCAATACTACCATATTTGGAAACCCATTCTATAGAGTTTTTACCAACTTCACCATTTCGTTTAATTCCACGGGGAAATATCCATTGATTGGCAGGTATTTCTATGGAAAAATCCATAGTCCTTCCTGTTAAAACCGTGTTATTAGGTCCTTTGTAGACCACTCTTGTGCATGCTCTTGATTCTATACTGGAACCTAACAATAAGCACAATACCATAAAGACACTTGCAATTTTGTTTCTTGTATTCATTTTATTTCATTTTAAAATCATACTCGTATGGCTTTTCTGGTTCGCCCCGTTTTTAAAGTAGTTTCTGGACTCTACTGTCTTTTTTTGCATGACTGCCAACGTTTTGCAGCTACAAGAAGTTGGCGATTTCGAAGCACAAAACTGTCTGCCAGCACTGAACTTCATACGAAGCACAAAGCTTCATTTAACCACTGAACCGCCAATTTCTTGTAGGTGCTGTTAGCACTCGTAATTATTTGTTTTTCCAATAGTTGTTCAGTTTTTTAATCGGTTCTTTAAAAGCTCGTTCCATTCTAACTGAAACGTCAATTAAAAATTCGTTCATTTTCTTCCAATCACTTTCTTCAAAGTAACTTACACCATCAAGTTGAGCCTTAATTCGACAAGTTACTTTTTCGTCCATTCGTTCCCAAGTCAATTGTCCGCCAAAATCGTTTTCTATTTTGTCTTTCATTTGGTAAATGAAGTCGTAAAGTTCTTTGTTCTCTTCTTGACTTCCACGATTAAAAATTATTTCACTTCTGCAATAATTGTTGCTCATTGCAAGGTTAATATTTACGCCACTCATTCCAATTCCTTTTCCTATCCAACTTTCTTTTGATGGCGAATTATTTGAAAAGAGTTGATTTATTTGATTACTCGCATTAATAAATTGTTCCCAAAATTTTAGTCTTACGAGATGTCTGTTTTTAAGTGATTCTTGTACTTCAATTTCTTCTTGTGCTTTTGTCGCTATGCTGATTACAAAATCTTCAGTGTCTTTTGTCGGCAAAATTTGTTCTACATTTAAAAATAGTTGGTCGCCAAATGCAAACGGTGTTACTTTGAAGCATTGAAGTCTAATTTTGAAATTCATTAACCACAAAACTGTCGAAGTAACTTCTTTTCTAAAATTAGCGGCAATCAAAATTAGTCGTTGAGAATTTAATCCTTGGTTAAGAACTATTTCTGAAATGTCTCGATTGTCAAAAAATTCGGAAATCATTTCTTGTGCAATTGCAGATGAACCTAAATAGTCTTGATAAATATTTAAAATGTCTTGTTTTGTCAAGCTTGCACAATAAGAGGCGTATTTAATAACTTGCCACGTAACGTCCTTTCCTGAGTCGTCAAGTTTATTTTCAATTATTACTAAATTTCCGAGTTTGTCGAGTGCCAACAAGTCGAGTCGTTCGTTTGTCTCGCTAAAACCATTAAATTCTTTTTGAATTATTAATAGTTCTTCACCAAGCGTACTTGGGTCATTCGCAATCCATTCTTGCAAATGTTCTCGTTCTCTAAATTTTAATTCAGAAAATGACTTTTTTTTAAGTTTCGTTACTCTATTTTTTTCTCTGTCGATTAGATACATTGCTGTCGTCTTTTATTATGAGTGCTAACGGTTTGGCGGTTGGTAAAGGTGGCGATTTTCACCACTAAATTACCTACGAAGAGCCAAGCTCAAAAATAAGAAAAACTATCTAACGAAGTGCCAAAACGCCACTTTTATTAACCGCCTGTTAGCAGCTGCTGTAATTTCCTTCGTTCGACTAAGTGTCTAATTACAATGAATAAATTCATTAATACTTCCTTTTCTATAGCAATCAATTAAATCAATAAAGTCCTTGTTTAATTCTGTTTCGGTTGAAGGTTCGATATTAATTATAGATTTTGTCGGTGGAGTAATTTGTTTAATTATTTTATTATTTTCAAAATAATATCTGTATTCCGTTTTGACTCCATTGTAGTCCAACATAACTTCATAAACAAAAAGAAGGTCATTGTTTTCTATATAAAATTCGCGCGTAATTGCAACATCGCCTACCATATCTGTCATTACTGTTATTTTATTTATGTTTCCTTCTTGCATTCTTACACTAATCCATCCACACATAAAATTGTATTTTTGATCTTTGCAAATAATACAGTCATTTATTTCTTTATATGAATTTCGAATAACCGATATTCTGTCGGGCTTGGAAGCATTTTTGGGTTTAATGGATACTACAGTGTCAATTTGTTCTGAATAATTATTTTCAGATTTGGTATTCTGCGATTTTAAATACAAAAAGATTGATATTATAATAAGAACTAAGCAAGATATAGCAAGTATAAGTGAAGTGTTTTTATTGGAACTGGGGTTTGTTTCATTGTTTTTTCTTTTTAAAATTATTTTTAGTTTCTCTATTTCCTCTTTTTCTCGCTTAAGTCCTTCAAATTTTGATTTGTATTGGTCTTCATAAAGTTTTTTTGAATTAGAGGTATACTCAGAAGCTTTTGTTTCAAATTCCTTTTGTTTATTTTTTAATTGTTCTTCTTTATTTTTTAATTCACTTTCTTTTTTTCTTAATTGGTCTCTTTCCTTTTGAATCAAAGTCTCATATTCTTTGCGAATTTGCTCTTCATAATTTTTATAATTAAAGTTTGTGTTTTGTTTGGTAAAGAATGCAGAAAATTGAATGTCATAATTCCTTCTCTTTAATTCGCTCGATAATATCTCAAAAGCTTCTTGAATTTCTTTGAAACGTTCTTCAAAAAATTTATCACCATCATTTTTATCGGGATGAAATTTGATTGATAGTTTTCTATACGCCTTTTTAATATCGTCTTGAGATGATGTCTGTGTTATTCCAAGTATGTAGTAGTAATTCTTCATTATTTCTTTCAAAATTCTAAAAATGCAAGTTGATGAGTCTTTAGTGTCTTACAGTTGCTGCTAACGGTCTTGGGCTAAGAGCAGGTGGGCATTTAGAACTACGTCATTGTCCACTACCACAAAAGTAAATAAATAGCACCAAAGTTTAATAACCTACAAACGCCCACTTGATTTTAGCCCATGTTACCGCCTGTGGTTCTGTTCTGTCTTTCGTATCAGTGTCAACCATGCTTCACAAGTTTTTTAAGTCCGTTTCCCTGTCTCTAAAAAACGATTTTTTTCTGTCGGATATGAGCGGTCGGGAAAGATTTAAATTTTGCGAAGCGAGGGAATTTATTTTTATTTCGTGTGATGGATTTTGGCATATCTTTTTGTTAGTGTGTCAAATTTAGCTCTTTGCAACCACAGGAACGAGGATTGCAATGTGCTAAAAGTGTTTCAGCACAAAAAGTATGACAAAAAAGGTTAGGGTTCACAATCCAATTTATTCTTATATTCAGCATACATTCCACCTTCTTTATCAGTTGAAAAGCCTAAATAGTTTTTGTAGAACTTTACCGTTTTGCTTAATAATGGGTTTATTTGCATATAGTTTTCACCAGCTATCTTAGTATATCCAGAATCGGTTCCAACTAGAGCTCCATACGCAATAATATTAAAAATATTTGCCCAACTGTATGCAAAAGTACCTCTAGAAAGGGCACAGCAATAATTTTTAAAATCTTTGAAAATTAACTTAGCTTCTTTATTGCGTTCAAATTTTTGCAAACCACTTTCTGTTATACTATCCTTAAACAGTGTAGAATTCAGCATTTGAATTTGCTTTTCGTTAAACGAGTATGGCTTAAAAATAAAAACCGTATCATCTGCTATACCAAATTCTTTATATTTTGTATTGTTAAACATTTTTGAAAAAAGATTATTTAAATCTCCATTATATGAACAACCCCATGTCCACATAATACCCAAATCTGAAAAAGAGTTACCTAGGTTGCTATATGCATCTGGAATATAGGCTTTTAAGTAGTTAATATCAAGAGTTATTCTTGGGTCAATATCATCCTTGTTCCTTTCATTTTCTAAATATTGATATTCTATTCCAGTTATTGGATCTATGTAAATTCTTTCGTCATAACTGTTTGCTAATATAGGTCCCTTTTGATAGCCATGCGAAAAAAAACTTAGCTCCAATAAAGTTTTTGGATTTTCTGCTCCTATTTTAGCAATGAGTTCATAAATATCAATAATGCTCATGGTATTTGTTTTCCCTTTATAAAATCTATAGGGAGAACCCGAATAGATATTATAATTCTTTGATAAACTGATTGCATCAAATTGTTTATAAGCACTTTCTTTAATAAAAGGTCTGCCGTTTTGAAATTCTACAGTATGTTTTGTGATTTTTCCCGAAGCGAAATCACAAATAAAAAAAATCAAATTTTCCTTTTTTGATTCAATCGCATATATTTTTCGCATTCTACTTTTACAAAAGAGCGCATAATTAACACCATCTCTCTTGAAATCATATCCAGCCACAAATATATAGTGTTTTAATTCCTCCAATCTGTCAAAATATTTAGTTAGTAATTTCTATTTCTCATCAAAGAAAAAAATGTCATCATCCTTTTCCAATATGCCATATTTTACAAATAAATCGAATAGATACAATTTAAACCCTTTTTTTATTCCGGATTTCTTATAATAGCTTCCTGCCAAATATTTTCCTCTTTGTTGCTGTTTTACCTCAAATGATGGAAAAAAATAATTTGCTGTTAATTTAATTTGAATTCCACTAACTGGTTTTCCTTTATAGTAATATATTACATCAATATCAGGCATTACCATCTGAGCATAATTACTATTACCATAAGATTTCCTTTTAAAAATTCTTTTTGTCAAATCCATTGCATCCTCCAATGATAGTTTTGCCTGTTTAACAATATACGACGTATCTTTAATTTGTTTATTATATTCAACAATCTCTGTTCTAGAGTCATAAACTTTATTAACGATTACGCTATCAAAAATAATTTGGTCAGGGCTATGATACTGACCTTTCAACTGCTTGAAAGGAATTAAAAATAAAATTATTGATATGGTAAAGATTCGCAACATATCAAAAGATTATTTTTCTTTTTAATACACCATTTTTCCCTTCAATAATTAACAAGAACGCTCCTCTTCCATTTGAGTTAGAAATACTAATGTGCTCATCTTCTTTTCTAAACACCAATTGCCCTGTAAGAGAATATACCGAAACAGATAGTTTTTCTCCTGTTATACTTGATACGGTAATTCCATCAGGTGCATTCAATAATTCAATATCATTTTCAAAAGAATTTTCATCAATCCCAACAGAACCATAAGTTACCTGCACTAAATTATTTGACCAATCTTTAAATGCAGCACTGTTGTTGGTTTCAACGTCCTCAAATACACCGTTCAAATCATCAGCATAAATTCCAATATAATAAGTTCCAGATGTGAGTCCAGAAACAGTAGATAAATCAATACTATACACCGAACAATTATGACCAGTATTTATTTGTAAGTAAGAAATAGTGTATGTTCCTACCAGTATGTCAGAGGTTGTAATTATGGGGTCAGTAGAAAGATAAAACCCAACCCGAAATGGCCAAGTAATATCCATCGTTGAGTTTGGAATGAAACCATCAGCAGGATATAAGCTTACTTGACCGTGAACGTCAAGGATATTTCCCCTTTGAATAAAGTATGATACACTTGGAATATCGTTAATTCTCAAATCCCGAGTTGGTTGAGAAAAAGCAACCAACGCGTGTATGAAAAGCAATATTGTAATACTTATGGTTTTCATACAAATTAAATTTAAGGAGTTAATAAATCATCACTGAAATCAGGAAGTACAGGTGGAACTTCCTGTTGAAGCATAACCAAATTAGTTGGAATTTTTACTGTCCATGGGTCACCCATTTGAACACCTTCCGCATCTTCTTCGGCTTCCTTGATTTCCTGAACAATAGACAAATACAAATCATCATCAATAGTTGGCGGGTCACCTCCGTTCCAAATTTGTCCGGTTTTTACGTAATGTAATACCGCTTCTGTGAATATTGGGCGAACAGGTACAACCACTCTTGCATAACCTGCTTGTAAGAATCTTACAAACAAAGGGTCGGCATCATCATAGCTTTTTACAACTACCCAGTTTTTCTTTCTACCCCAAAAGTACGGATAGAAAACATACATCATATTATGCCATTCAAATGCTTGCTCAAAAAATTTGATATAATTTCCTTCAACAATTGACTCGTTATTTTTAAATTGAGGATAACCCTGTGAAGGCTGGTTATCTCGCATGGCATCAAATGCTTCATATTTTTGTCCTGTAAATAATTCAAGAGCCGCACGTTTCAATTCTTCCCTCTCAACTTCTCTGTTTTTAGCGGGGATATCACCTAAAATACCAACGCCCGCCTGAATATTTGCAGTAGCAACTTGTTCTTCATAAGCTGAAAGTTGACGATTGTATGCCTCAACAATGGCGTTGTAAGTGCTAATTTTCCATTTATTAAATGTATCAGCCGTTCGTTGACAGAGAATTTCAACATTAATAATATAGGAGTTAGGGTGGTCTGCCATTACTGAAAAAGGAACAATTCCTGTTTCATCATTCAAAGAAACGGTATATTGGTTAGCATCATCTTGCCATTTATCTCCTATCCAAACTTTTACCCATCCACTCCAAGATTTTAGTATTTTGACAATGGCAGATTTGCCAACATATCCATCGGGAACAACTAAATCATTACTTGAAAAGGTAACAGGCCAAGGATATGGGTCACTATTAGGAACCTTATCTTTATTGAAAGCTTTATTAACCCATTTATGTAATGATGGGGGTGGTGTAATATCAGAAACTCCGTATAATGCAGCAAGATGAGCATAATTACTTTCAGATATGTCATTGAAATTATTTAAACCATTTTCAGAAAGCGGTTTTGGTTTTTCAAATGTTCCTGCTTCCGATTTTTTATTCATCATAGAAAAAATATGAAAAGCAGCAGGTTCAGGAATCATAAATTCAAACATTAAACGCTTACCATAGTTAATGATTTTTGAAAGATAATATTTATCAATCCAGTGATATACACCTGTTACATGACCTGTTCCCTCTGTATTATCAAAACCGTGTGTATTAACTTCTATAACTTCGTCAATGGTTGTTCTTGAACGCTGTTCTCTAACTCTTTCAATTACTCTTTGTAAAGCTCTTTCAGTAACTTCTTTTGCGTAAGAAGAAGCGGTCTTTTCAGCATCAATACTTGCGGATGAAGAAGAAAAAGAACCACCTACAGAACCGTTATAGTAAGCCGAAATATTTGCTGTGCCATAACTCGCAGTTACGGTAGCTCCAAAACCATTTTCATTGAAAGACTGGTTTTGTTGCGATTCCTGAACTATACTGGAAACTTCTTTTTCTAATGCAAAACGTTCTGTAGTTTGCGTATCTCTTTCCGTTTCTGTAGTTGTTTCTGTTTCAATAGTAAAAGTTTCTTCAATACGTTTTAATTTTCTATGTTCTCTTTCTTTCTTTTCTGATTGAAGAATATTTTCGATATGAGCAATTTCGCCCATTTCATATTTTAACAATTGTTGTTTTACAACAAGTAAGTCGGCAATACCAGCAGGTTGTATATTGCCAGAACCTTTGGGTATGGTTGTGCCATAAAAAGGGTCGCATGGGTCTCTGCTTTCTTCAAGTTCAATCAGTTGCAAACAATATTTTGATAAAGAAACCAATGCTCCCCCAATACGAACAACTTTTTCTGTACCTCTTTTGTTTTTGTAAACAACTTTAGTGTTCTTATCAATTTCTTTTTGAATCCTTGCGACTACGGCATCTATTTTAGTGTATTGTTTAGGTATTTTTAGATTATCAATAACTTGTCTTGTGGAGTCAGAAAGATTTCCGAAATTTTCATTTGTCAAAAAAATAGGATCAGAAGGAAACTCCTGCATTGGTTCTTCACGCGGTGGATTGTCTACAGCACTATTAAGTTTTTCACGAAGGGTAGCGTCAGAAGATTTAGTAGAAAAAGCCGTGTTATAACCCTGATTGTCTAAAAGAATAGTTATTTCATCAATTGCACTTGTTAATACTTCTATGTTTGCCAACGCCTCCTCAATATCTGAGTCATCATTAGCAATAGGGTCGTTATTTTCATCAATGGGATTAATAATTTCAGGTAATGGGAATACAGGTTTAGGAAGTACTGTAGTGGAAAGAGCAACTTTTCTGAACCCCACACGAGTATTCATCAAAGTGTTACCTGTATTAATTTGTTCAAAAATGTGTAGGATACGCAAGAAGTTAGTAATATATTCTCTAAGCTCAAAATTTTGAGGCAAAACTGCTTCAGCCATTAAGTTATCCCACAAACGTAGCTTATTTTCAAGATAAGTTGAAGAATTCAAATAATCTGCAATCGTTGATGGAATAAAATTGTTTTCTACTTTATTTTTAAATGGAGTGGCTCTGTCTAAAAATTGTTTTGATATAAGATAATCAAGAATGAGGTTAAAGCCTGAAAAAAATGTATTTAAGTCTGTCTTTGTTTCCCAATAAAAGTTACTATTGGTTCTGTAGTTATTCACTACGGTTTCCATTTCTTCCCTTGGATTTTCTTCTGAAAGGGCAGATACTAACTGTGTATATAGAAGTTGTTCTGTATTTTCAATGTCTTGTAGATCATTCGGGTCAATTGAATTGAAGAAGTTATAAGTAACAAAAAGTGAACTTACTTGTTCTTCTGTTAATGTCTGTGCAGACCTTACATTCAAAAACTTAAATACATCATTTATTGGGCTTTTTGGTTCCATAGTGAATTAAAATTGATTGAGATTTGCAAGATACACATTTTTTTATTATAGAGCGTTTTTCGGGGTAAATTTTTTGGCACGTGTTTTTGATGTGGGAGGGGTTTAGCTCTTTTGCTGTTGGTGGCTTCGTCAATTTTTTATTATGCGTATTTTTTTCTACGCATAATAAAAAATAAACAGCAAATGTGCTAAACGAAGGGCTGGACAAAAACCGTGACAAAAAATTGCGGGTCGGCTCTTTCTTTTTTTAAAGTGCGGTGGGGCAAAAATTAAATCTTTCTTGGGTCGTCTGTGTGTCGCCCGTTTTTCTGTCAATCGAAAAGCTGTTAAATGGTCTGTCGTTTTAAATTTTCTCCTTCATTGTCAAGGTAGCACAATCGTTTTTACCATTGGCGGTAACGTTTTGCAGCTACAAGAAGTTGGCGATTTCGGAGACGAAAACTGTCTGCCACCACTGAACTTGATACGAAGCACAAAGCTTCATTAACCCACTGAACCGCCAATTTCTTGTAGGTGCTGTTATAGCCAGTGGTTCTTGTCCACCGTCCTTGCAAACCATTGTCAATATTGAGTTTATGTGTCATTGTCGTGTCGGCTGTGCGTTGCGTTTTTTATTTTTTTTAGAAGCGTTGGAAATTTTTAAAAACAATTTTTCTTTTGGGGTCGGCTTTGCAAGCTCTATTAAAAACTTTGGTCGTGTGATGGCTGGTGCGGTTTTTAATTGTGCTTGCAAAATGCGTTGGCTATTTGACTTTCTCTTTCATTAATTCTGTTAAGGTTACTGCAAAAGGAATTCCTGCTGCTGTCACATGATTGTTTTTTGATTTAATCTCCTTGTATTTTTCTAAATCCTTAAAATTAAAACTTGCTCCGTTAAAGTCATTGCTTTCTTCATTTTCTATTTCAATTACTAAATAATAGTCTTTAAGGTCGCTGGTTTTGTAGCCAATCAAGCTTGTTCCTTTATAGACTTTTGGACCTTTGCTTTTTATTTTGAAAACTCTATTTGCGGTGTCTTTTCCTGATTCTCTAAGTAGTAAATACTTCGCATTAACAACATTGTTTTCCAAACTTAATGACCCCTTGTCGTCATCCATTCTGAAATTATATTTACCTTCTTTCTTATACCAATCAATATTGAAATTATTCTTGCAGTATCCAATTAGAACAAATGTTTCATCAGGAATCAATTTTTCGTTTTTAGCAAAGTCCAAATATTCAGGCATTGGCTCATTTAGAATATTTGTATCGTCCTTTTCATCTTTGTGAATATCGTAAATTTTAACAGCTGTATATTCTCTTTGAGATGCTCTGTCAATAAAGTTTGCAATTACTTTTCTAATGAAGGTTTTTAAATGCTCTTTGTCTTTATCGTCTTTATTGGGTTTAATTACAAAAGCACCCAAGCCAGGAATTAATTCGTGAAAGCCTCTAAAGGGATCATTCTTGCCTTCACCTGGATATAAAACATAAGCACCACCAGTTCTTCTAATAGCATCTTTGTAGGCATGCATTTTTAGTAAATCCTGATTTTTAAATGTTCCTTTCTTTACTTCTTCTGCCTCTTCCTTTATTAGTTCAATGTTTTCTTCCTCTGTCAACTCCTCGTCTTTAGATTTAGAAATTAGCTCATAGAAATTTTTGACTTTGTATTTTGCGTCAAAGTGAATGTGTGTAATCAATTCTGTTCTTTCTGCATCTTTTGCTTCTGTTATTTCTTCAGGCCAAATAGATAAAGTATAATCAGGACGAAGTGTAGTTGTGTAACTGCCTGAATTCGGAAAGGTTTTGCCGCCACCGAAAGAACGATTATAGGAGAATTGAATATTTAAGTTTCTTGATGGAGATTTGTATACGCCTTTCATTGCAATGGCCGTTCCTTGCTTTAAGTTAAGCGATAATTGACCTTTGTCGTATTGAATCAATTCTGCGATACTTTTTGGCTCAATCTCAAACACTTCTTTAAACAAGTCGAGCAGTGTAAAAAATAACCAATACTCGTACAGCGTTGCAATATCTTTTTTACCAGCATCATAAACATTGTCGCCACCGTGCCAAATCAATTTGGCTGCTAAGTCAAATTTTAGCCAAGCATTTAGAACTTCTCTATACCCGCTTTTTCTTTGAAGTACTGGGCTGTTTAGTTTTAGAGAGGTAGGGCGTAATATTTGCTTGAAAAATGATTGATTTAATAAAGTAGATATTTTTGTTGCTAGCAATCCTGATTCAAATTTTGCAGTCGAATATTTTTCAAATTTCAATTCGCAATTTTCGCAGAAGAAAAGAAATTCTTCTAATGCATGTTTAATAAAACGATTTTCGGCTGTGTCTATAGATTCTGTTTTCCTTGTACTATCTATTTTTGTGGGAATGGAAGTTAATCCGTAAGACTTATTCAAAAAATGCTCACTACCTATTTCCATTCGGTTACTTTTGGTAACCAATTGTTTTATGTTTTTTTGATTAAATCTTCGTATTCTTCGAATATCTTTTACCTCATGTTCCTCTTCCCACTTGGTTGTAGGATTGGATACAATTTTTTGAATAGCTTCCTCAAATTCTTGTGAATCGATTAATGATTTTACAAAAGAAAAGCGTTGATATAAAGTTTCTGGATTCTTATTGAAATCGGTTTCAAAATGTTGATTAATCGGTGAATCAATCTGCATGATTAAATCAGTGCATCTTTCGGTGATACTTTCAAGCATGTATCGATAGTCAGAACGATAATCACTTTTTACAGAACGAACCTCAATCGGCAATAATATAGATGAGTTATTTATTTCAAGCGAATGTGTGCCAACATAAATATTGGGATTAATACTTCCTTTGTGTTTGCCAAATTTAGAATAACTTATAATAGTGTTCTTTTTGCTTTCCTCGCTGAAATATACGTCCTCTTCCGAAAATTGATATTCATAAGAGCACCCTTCAATGAGTTGAATTTTAGCTTCACCATACCGCATAACATCTTCATCAGAAATTTCAAAAAGTGTATTTGCATCACCTTTTATTTCTAATACCAATCCTTGTTTAATATGTGAAAGCTCAATTATCATTTTTATGCTTCAGCGTAACTTGCAAAACCGTTTTCAACTGCATTTTTATACATTCTGCAAATTTTTTCAAATGATATTTTATATTTGATATTTGTATCAGCTTTAAGTTCAACCTCAGTTAAACTATTACTTACGAATTTATCCAAGTAATCTTCTTTAATTTTTGTATTGTCTGTCAAACAAAAACCACCTAAGATGGGAAGTACTTTTGTAAGCTTGTTTCTTGAACCGTGCAATTTGGGTAGTAATTTCTGCATTATTGCAATATCAAGTAAGTTGTCGCCTGATTCACCAAGTTCTTTTAGCATATGCATCAACCTACCTATTTCACTTGCTGTTCTATAACCAAATTCAGCGCCTGATTTTTTTAATTCAGAAAAGAATAATTTCAAATCTGTTTCTGTTGGTTTCAGATTCTTATCAGTTTCTTTTAATGCCATTGCCATAAAGCCGTCCGACATATTTGCTCCTTGAGCCTTTAATAAATCCATGTCAAGTTTTATATCACTTGCAATAAAATCTGCTAAATCCTTTTCTGTTAATCTGAATTCAATTGTGTTTGCTCTATCTAAAACCTTTGGACTAAACATGTAGGTGGTTTCATCAATATTTACTGTTCCTACTATGAATAAATTCTTTGGAAGTTTTATTGAAGGAGGAACCATCAATGAATCATTTTCTATTTTATGTAATGGTATTTTATCACCAGATTCCATGGTGCTTAAAAAATCAGCAAAATATCGTTCAACGTGACTTAAATTCATCTCATCTAATATTAAGAAGTAGGGCATTGTTGGCTCTTCTGTATTCTCAATATTTTGTTTTGCTCTAATCATTAAATCTAAAACGCCATTTTCAGGGCTTACATATTCTTCTTTATCTAATGCATTTGGATAACCTAAAAGAGGTTCACGGTTAGTCCAATCTGCACCAACAGGAACAACTACATATTGAGATTCATTTACTGTTATCCATTGAGCAAAAGCTTGTGCCAATATTGTTTTACCTGAACCAGAAAGACCGCTGCAAATTACAAACGGTTTGGTGCACAAAGAGGCAACAAAGCGTTGAATTAGTTGAGTAGCGAAGATTAAACCTGCTTCCTCTGTTTTTAATTGAAATGTGTTTATGTTAAAAGCAATTTGAGGAATTACCTCTTGAATGTGGTTTAATACTAATTTGTAAAATTGCGAAATCTCATCGTACTCTATTCTATACTTGTTTTTAGAATAATCAAGTACAAACTTATTAAAGGAAATAAAAGAGGGACTATGCTGAAACTGAGGGAAACCCCATTGTGTAGTAAAATATATATTTTTTTGTTGAAGTATTTCAAGGTTTTCAGGAAAGTACCTTAATGTATTTGATGTTTTTAAACTCTCTTCCGATTGCTCATCTTCGAAAGACCCTAAAATTGGATGAGTTTTAAAATAGTCAGGAAAGATGTAGGCATCGTAATTTGTTTCAGATAGTTTTCTTTTGGCAATTGCTGATTTCTCAATGAGGAATGAATCTCCAAATTCTTTATGAAGAAATCTAAAAACATCAAAAAGAAACTCTCGAATTTTATTTGATTTTATAATATCGTTACTTTCTAGTTTTTTACTTTCGATTTTAACGGGGGGCATACCTTTAAAGTCAAAAAATAGCCGTGAGCAAATTGAATTATATTCGCTTTCCGAAATTTCTTCAAAAACTCCTACTTCATTTATTGAATGGTTAATAGTTTTTTGAATTTCAAACGATTTTTTCAATTGAAGTTCATTAGTTGTTTTTTCTACAACATCAAATTTGTAGTAAATTTTATCATTAACTGAAGCAATTAAAACATCGCCTTTGGCGATTGTTAAATCGCTTAAAACAGTTTCACTTGTGTTGATAATAAAATCAAATGCTGTTCCTGATTCAATTCTTGAAAAGGTATCAACAAGTTGACTAACGGATATTTGATAGTATTTTGCCATAATTTTATTGCGTTATATATTCATAGAATTGCCAAACAAGAACTTTTTTTAATTCTGTTTTGTTGTTTGATGTTGTTAGCTCAAAATATTCGTTACTCTTTATGCTATTTAGCAAATCAATATTATTAAATTTTAAGGTGTAAAAATCAGTATTAGTTGGTGAATCGCTTCTTTTTTTATCTGACACTTTGAAATCAATATCAAGTTTGCCTGAATCACCGTAGTAAATAACATTATCAATTGATGATTCTTTTAACCTATCAATGTTTAGAACTTCAAAACCTTTACTGTTTTTTTGAAAAACAATAGTGTTAGTTTTTGAATGTAGGTTGATGTAAAATTTGTTGTCTCTTCTTTCAAAAATTATTTCATCCCCTGCATTAACATTATTAGCCCTATAAAAATCACCAAGTCCATTAATTCTAAATTCTCCACCATCCGTGATATGGACAGAGCTTAGAATACCTCCATTTTTTAAGTTTATTAAACTTGGTTTTCTGTTTGCAGTGTCGAAGATTTTTTCGATTCCCTTTACATTCTTTGAAACAAGAACGTAAGTTTCATTTGTACCACTTTTTCCAAGTTCGGTATTATTTAGCGATTTTATAAATTGCAGTGTTTTCATTTTTACAAATATTTTTTAATCACTTTGGCAATACCTCTCGCCATTACTGGCGGAACAGCGTTACCAATTTGCATGTAGGTTTTCAAATATGCCCCAAGAAATAAATAATCATCTGGAAAAGATTGAATTCTTGCAGCTTCCCTCGGTGTAATACTTCTGACTTGTTTTGGATGAATGTGAGAATGACAATCCATTTTTAAATGTGCAGTAATTGTCCGTGAAGGTTTGTCTTCAACAAGTTTGAAATACTTGTCTTTGAAAATGTGATTACGGTGCAAGTATGGCATAATGTGTTTTACTTTTTCACTTGTTCCGTCTTCACCTTGTTTCAGTATCTTGTATATTTCGTAATTAATATCATTTGTATAACGAGCTTTGTGATTGAAAACGAAATCTATTTTTCTGTTTTGATTAATTAATTTTAAATACGAATTTTCGTTTCCGTTAAACGGATTAACGTCAACTTTCTTACCCGTTTTATCATCATCAACTTCGGTCATATTTTTTTCTCTCGGAGCTTCAAGTTTTTTGATATGTGCTAATGCATCTTTGAGCAAATGTTTTTTTGTTTTTTTGCAATCAATTTCAATTTGCTGAAATATTTGTGAAGGCATGATGTTTTTACTTATCAATAGATCTTCGCGAATCCCGATAAAAATTAAACGTTCCCTTTTTTGAGCAACACCGAAATTGTCAGAAACTAAAACCTTACAATCTGTTTTATAGGTGTATGTTTTTTTACCTTTTTTTATTTTTATGTTGTTGTAATCTTCAATGATTTGTTGTGCATAGGGCAACATTCCTCTTACATTTTCCATTACAACAAACTTTGGAGCAATTTTTTCAATTGCTTTGATGAAGTATTTGTAAAGTTCGTTTCGAGGGTCGTCAATAATACGTTGTTGATTTGCCGAACTAAATCCTTGACAAGGTGGTCCTCCCATTACAACATCAATATCATTATTAATATAGTGTTCAATATGATTTACAATTTCACGAATGTCAGCAGATATAATTCTTTCTTCTTTTACTTCAGGGTGATTGAATTTAAAAGTTTCAATGCAAACCTCTTCATAATCATTAGCAAGGTCTATTTGATAACCTTCCAATCCAAAGCCTAAGCTTAAACCACCTGCTCCGCAGAAAAAATCTATCGTTCTTGGCTTATTGCTTTTCGCTGCTTTTATTTGCAATGCTTTTCTTTTGCTTGGGTCTAAATTGTCAAGCAAATGTCCAATTTCTCTTTTGTGTTTAAGATTGAAATTTATCGCAGATAAAAATTCGCTGAAAAGAGGATTCTTTAATAAATTTTGCAACAACCTTTGTTCTTCTATTGAACCTGAGTCAAAAATTTCAAGTTCTTTAAGTCTTTCAATAGTTTTCTCAGAAAGTTCGCAGTTACTTGTAGATATTTTCAATTTGTTTTTCAAAGCAAAAGCATTCACCAGTTTGACGAATAGATTTACTTTTTCTATGAAAAAGCTTTTTTGTTTTGTTTTTAGTGTACTTATATTTTGAAACATACTTACAATTCTAGAAGGGCTTTTTTAATGCTTTTCGCAATCGCTTCTGCCATCAATGGCGGAACCGCATTCCCAATTTGTTTATACTGTTGTGTTTTTGACCCTTCAAAAACAAAATCATCCGGGAAAGACTGCAATCTTGCAGCTTCTCTTGGTGTTAATGTTCTTTCTTGGTTGCTGTCAGGGTGTATAAATTGATTGCCATCTTTGTACAAATGGGCAATAATAGTCCTTGCTGGCATATCCCAAAACTGAACAACATAGCTGTTGTCAAACACCCTTTGTTTGATGTGATTTAAGTCAGGCCTTTTTTCCAACAATTCTTGGAAAGTCCATTTGTTTTTACTCATTGCATGATACCTTTTTTTGTCAGCCTCATTGTGATTTCTCGCAACATGGTCTAAAATTGTATTATCATCTCTGGTTCTTATGGTTTCCAAAAACTCGTTCCATTTTTTAATCTTGTGTTTTATTTGTTTTTCGCCTTGCCCCGCATGTAGAAAAGGTAAATCAGAAATTGCGTCCTTTACAGTTACAAATTTTTTCTTGTTAGCTTTTTCCTTGTCAGAAGTTTCGGGACTATAATGGGTTTTAATAATTCCGTTGTAAATGTCTTTTGGATCAAGTTTAATATCTTTACGCACACCAATTAAAATTATCCGCTTGCGAACTTGTGGCACACCATAATCGCAAGAATTTAAAACCATATCGTTTGGATTTGCTATAAGATTATATTTTATGCCTAGTTTATTTAAAATTATGTCTAAAATTTTTTTGTTGCCCAATTTTGCTGTTAGTAAACCTGTTACATTTTCAAACACAAAAATTTTTGGTTTGAAATGTGTTAATATTCTTTCGTAACTCTCAAACAAAAAGTTTCGAGGATCAGTTTGCATACCGTTTTCGTCTTTTGCTCGTCCTAGTGAAGAATAAGCTTGACACGGAGGGCCTCCAATAAGTAAGTCAACAGTTTCATTTTCTATTTCATTTTCTATGCAATCAAGTATGTCGTCATTAGTGATGTCTTTTTCAAGCACACTTATTTTATTTTCAGGGTAACCGTAATACTTCATTCTTGTGCGTAGACTTTCGCATGCATAATGGTCATATTCAACATGTGTCAATGCCTTGAAGCCTTGTCTGTAAAAGCCTTCGGTCAAACCGCCACAACCTGCAAATAAATCTATAAATGTATATGTGTCTTTTTTCTTTTTCATTTCTTTTTACTTGATACAATTAATTCAACTACATCGACATCTAAAATTTTAGCTATGTCATGTAGTACTTCAAGTCTTGGTTGTTGGCGGTTTTGCACGTAACTATTTACCATGTTATAACTTTTGCCCAATTGCTCGGCTAACCATGTTTGCTTAATTCCTTTTCTATCTAGCACTTCCTTAATTCTGTTCATATCCAAAATAATATAGGTCGACAAAAGTAATCATTGTTGGCAAATATATCTCATTAATCGAGATAAATAAAGTATGTGTGGCTTGGCAAAAAGTGGCTCTTTTGGTTTTGCGAAGCGTTGGCTTGGTGTGTCGGGGCAAAACCAAATGTGCCACTTGTGCGGCTGGCTAAAATTGTTTTTAAAAAAGTGCGGTGGGAAAAAAAATAAAAAACATAGGGACGGCAAAGAGTGTCGGCTTACTCGCTGTCCCGTTTGAATATGTTCGATATGTTGGTCACCTGTCAAAAAGGTTTGTCTTTGTTTTAATGTTTAAATTTTGGTCGGTCAGTCGTCTTGTGAACGGTCGTCCTACCATTGGCTATAACGTTTTGCAGCTACAAGAAGTTGGCGATTTCGGAGCACAAAACTGTCAATACACCACAAAAGTTGATGCGAGGTAGAATGTTCAATTAACCACGTCACCCGCCATTGAGCCAAACGCCTGTTATAGCCAGTTTTTCTATTCTTCATCAGGGTATTCTTTTTCGGTCACATTAAATTCTTGATGATTTTTAAACCACCCAAGCAATTCAACGTCCTTTCTGATTTGTTCTTCTTGTTCTTTAGGAAAAGGAACAACGTCTTTCATTAGTCCCATTTTGAATTGCTTGAATTCATTCGTTGTTGCAATTAATATCATTGTTTTGCTTTTATAGTTTGAATAAACACAAAAGCTGTCCAAAGCAATTCCAAGTAAAGTATTTACCATTTCCTGTGGCATTTCCATTGGATAAAACGCAAATACAATTCCAACTCCATCAAAGTCAGCGTACCTTCTTGCTAGAAAATCTCCTTTTGCATCTTTGTATGCGTCATAGAATTGCAAAAAGTTGTTTGAAATAACTCTGCGATTAAATCGATTAAATGATAAAATTGCTGTAGCTAATTCAACTGATTTTTCATTGTGATTATTGAGAACTTCTCTTTTTACAAGCTCGTCAAGAAAGTAGCTGTTTTTGTCTAAATCTCTTTTGGCCTTTACTTGATTTCTTTGGTTGTAGTCTGTCCAATTAACGTCAAGTTGAACAAACATTCCATTATATTCTTTTGATTGAATGTACTCTGGAAAAGAACGTTCGTTCATTAAGTAACTTGCTAAAATGTCGTGTTCAGTTCCCGAAAATAATATGCTTTGTTTTTCATTAGGATTGAAATTCTGTTCTGCGTATTCAAAAAACTGTTTTGCTGTGTCTACAGGAAAGTCATCTTCGTCTCCCGGCAGTATTGTGACTGTTTTGTCCGCAAATAATTCTTCTCTTTTTCTTAAATACTCTATAAAATCGGGGATTGTGTCCAGTTCACGAACTATTGTCTGAAAAGCTTCTTTATCTAAAAGCGTAATGAATTTGTCATCCTTAGTTGCTTTGTTGAAAGGATAAAATCGAACCCCTTCTCCGAGATTAATTATTACTCGATGAATATTTGTAACATTTTCTTTCGGAAATCTCTCAATTTCACGTTTGGGATGTTTTATAAAAATGTCTCTTTCCCTGTTTAAAAGCTTTCTTTCAGCGCCATAGATTTGTTTTACAGCTTTGTCAATTGTTCGTCTGAAATATCTCGAATAAAAGTCCTTGAACTCATAATTTTTTACGGAGATTATTATCAAGCTATCACCAAATAAAATTAGTAAATCGCAAATTTCTTTTTTGTCTCCGTATTCGTCTTCTGGACTTGGATAACACCAATAATCAAGAAAAGAGCTGTAAGCAATTTCATTTACAAATTCTTCTCCTATGTTTCCTTTTTCTGTCGAGTCCATTCGTATTGTTGTGTCGTCCTAAAATTGGCTATAACGTTTTG
>PHDR01000303.1 GCA_002841035.1 Bacteroidetes bacterium HGW-Bacteroidetes-12
GCTTTCAGAATTGCATCTAACTCAGCATGGTTGTGTTTTTCCTCTCCATAATTTAAACCAGTATAAACTTGTTCAGGAACAATACCATATTTTTTCACAATAAAAGGAATGTCATGGAAAGCACCACCAGCTGAAAAATTGGTTGAGCCATGCATTCTAACATACTTAATTGCTTTTTCATAATATGCATTTCTTACAATAAACATTTCAGAAAGTAAAACAGGTTTTTTTCCTTTACGAATGATTTCTGATTCTAAAAATGAAAGTGAAGAAAATGACCAACAAGTGCCTGTTCTACCTTGGTTTTGAACATCAAGGGCTTCTATATCTTTTACTTTTGTGAAATAATAATGTCCATCTTTTTTGTTTTTTAATGTGTCTGTTTGAGCGGTTGAAAAACAAGTGAAAAGAACTATTGATAAGATACTTAATGTTATTTTTTTCATGATAAATAGATTTAATTTATGATAAATTTAAATAGCTTTTTTCCAACAACGCTTACGTTTATGCTGGAGATGTTCGTAATTTTTCCAGTTTTGAATTACTTTTTGGTTGGTTTCAAAAACTCCAGTAGTTTCCATTTCTGTTACTCCATATTTTTCCATTACTTTGTGCAATTCATAAAACAAAACTGCGGTAACTCCTTTAGCTTGGTATTTTGGTAAAATGCCTGTTAACATTAAATCAATTACTTTAGGGTGTTTTAATGCTTTATTGAGGTAATACCAACCAAATGGAAAGATGCTTCCATTGGCTTTTTGCAATCCTTCTGAAAGAGATGGGAGACCTATTATGAAGGCAATTAAATTCTCGTGCTCATCGAAAACTAGTTTAACAAATTCAGGGTTTATAAGCATTAAATACCTATTTACATAGTAATCAATCATTTCCTTGTCTAAATTGACGACAAACGGTAAATCATTGAATGCTTCGTTTAATATTTCAAACAGTTGAACAGAATATGGTTGAAGTTCTGCTGTTTTTTTAAAGCTTTTCACTGTTAAATTACTTCTTTGCATCACTATTTCAGCACCTCTTTTAGCTTTTTCGGGCATTCCTTCTAGAAATAATCTAAATTCAAGCCAATCAATTTCTTTTTCATAACCAAATCTTATCATTTGCTCCTGATAATAAGGCAGGTGGTATTCTGATGCAGCAGAAGGAAGGTGTTCAAAACCTTCTACTAACATTCCTTGATGATCGAGATTGGTAAATCCTAATGGACCTTGAACAGAAGTCATACCTTGTTCTGAAAGCCATTTTTCGGCAGTTGCAAATAATTGTCGAACAACTTCATCATCATTAAAAAATTCGGCACGAGTAAATCTACCTACTTTTTCACCCGTTTTTTTGTTGTATGGCTCATTAATAATTGCTCCAATTCTGCCTACACATTTGTTGTCTTTGTAGGCTACCCAAAATTTAGCTTTACAAAAACGAAATGCTGGATTAAATTCACTTTTCAGTGCTTTAATTTCGTCTTTTTTAATGGGAGGAACCCAAAATTTATTATTTTTATAGATACTAAATTGCACATTAACGAAATCATTAAAATGTTTCTTTTCAACTACTTCTTTAATTTCAGTTTTCATCTTTGGTTATTCTTGTTTTGAGTGATAATCAATAATGTTGTTTATCAATAATGAATGGGGGGTTAATTCATTTTTTTTAGATTGTCTGTTAAAACAAAATAATCTATTAATTTTTCTAACTCTTTTAATCCTTGAGGTCCTTCGTATCTGTCGATTATTTTTTTATATTTTCCATCTAAACTAACGGCTATAATACAAGAGGGAATGTCGGTTATCTCTTTGTCGTATTTGTCTTTAAGATTGAAAAAGTTAATGCTTTTTATATAGTTTTTTAATTCGTCCATTGCATCATTTGAAAGCATAGTACTATATTTTCCTTCTCGCTCTACAAAATCTCTTCCTTCATAAATTACCATACCTGTTTCGTAAATAGTTATGGTGTATCCTGGACATTTACCCAAGCAAGGAGTGCGTTCCATAGATATAAAAATAGTTTCTTTTGGGGTTTCTGTTGCTGTGTTGGATATATTTTCTTTAATAGATTTAGTTTGCTTACAAGCATTTAATGTAAAAAGTAGAAGTAGGAGTATAATTGGTTTCATGTTTTTTAGTTTAGCCCCCTCAATCCCCCGAAGGGGAAGTTGGAAGTGATTATAGATTACAGATATTTCACTTCATTTTATTAAACTTCATTCAGAATGACGTTAGCAACCATATTTTCACATTAATTATTTCTTTTTTCGTTGTTGTTGTAGTTTTTGGGCTTCTTTCATTCTAGCTTCTAATTTTGCTCCAAAACCTGATTTTTTTCTAACTTTAGTTTTGTTTTCTTGAATTTTTGCTAATAATTTATCTTCGTTGATAAACCATTTTTTAATTGCAGCTTGTTGACCAATAGTTATCATATTAGCAATTAAGTAGTAATAACTTAAACCTGAGGCATAACTGTTAAAGAAAAATAACATCATTACAGGCATTAAGTACATCATGATTTTCATCTGGGCAGCCATTGCTCCTTCCATTCCTGATCCTGCGGTCATTTGGCTATTGGCTTTGGTATAGAATATCATAGAGATAGCCATTAACAATGTGAACAAACTTACGTGGGCACCATAAAAAGGAATGTCAAAAGGCAATTCGAGAATGGAGTCGTAGGAAGATAAATCTTCAGCCCAAAGAAAACTTTTTTGTCGTAAATCAAAAGTTGCGGGAAAAAACCGAAATAAAGCAAATAAAATTGGCATTTGAATTAACATTGGAATACAACCTGCTAATGGGTTAACACCTGTTTTTCGATATAAAGCCATTGTTTCTTGCTGCTTTTTCATGGCATCATTCTTATATTTTTCTGTAAGCTCTGTAATTTCTGGTTTTAACACTTTCATTTTTGCACTGCTCAAATAGGTTTTCCATGTGATGGGAAAAAGCAGCATTTTTATGATGATTGTTAAAAGTAGAATAACAATACCTACAGATATATTAAAACTCATCAAAAAATTAAAAACGGGTCTTACAATTAAATGATTAACCCAACCAAAAATACCCCAACCGTAATCAATGGACTTATCTAACCCTATACCAATTTCTTTTAGGTTTTCTATCCTATTTGGTCCAAAATAGAACTGCATAGCGAATTTTTCGTTGTTTGTATTGGTAAATGGAATTGTTACTCCTGCTCGCATTTGTTTGACATAATTTTTGTGTTCCCCCTCAGGTAATTGTATCGTTTCTACAAAAGAATTGGGACGTTCAAAAGGAATGTCTTTTGCGATAAGTGTACTGTTAAAGTATTGTTGTTTAAACATTACCCAATCAATAGCAGCAATTAGTTCTTCTTTTTCGTAAGAGCCATATCCTATATAATCAACCTCATCTTTGTTGTATTTATAGTAAGTAGTGCTAGC